>JAPPCR010000008.1 GCA_028875725.1 Acidobacteriota bacterium | reverse complement strand
CCGTCGCGAGCGCGCCTCCACCCCGTTTCCGTGGCTCGATCATCCGCCGCGAGGATGTCGAGTTCCTCGGTCGGGAGCCCGAAACCGGGGTACTCCTACCCCTCTTGGGGTCGAGTTAGTGCGTTTACAGGCGATCCTGCGGCCACGGATTCCGCCAAACCGCCCTCAAGACGCCCAGAATGGCCGTGAGAGCGGTTTTCCGGGCTCGACAGGGTGTGGGGGAGCATGACCGGGATGGCTGCCACCCAGTCGGCCAGAGACGCCGCCTACGCGCGGATCCTCAAGCCCTCGCCCGGTTCACGGCCAGGCTACCGGCTGGTAGGTTCGACGAGGATCACGTCGACCGGGTCGTCGGCCACCACGGGGCTACGCTCGGCCGTGGCCCCCGCGACGGGGCTCGGGGGTTGGAGGACCTCGCCGCCCGCCGCTCCCGTGGCGGGCCGGAAACGCCGGGGTCAGAGGGGGCGCAGCCCCCCGCCAGCCTCGCTCGGGGACACGCGGAGTGTGGCCCCAGCGAGTATGCTGGCTTGTCTCCGAAACGCGTTTGGGAGCCCAGCTCCCGGACAAGGCAACCGGAAGGGGCTCCGAACGCCTCCTCGCGCTTGCCTGTGCGAAGGAAGGCCCCCGGGACGCTGAGAGGCGCAACCTCGTCAGCCTTTGGGTAACGTGATCAACGACCGGACCTTGTCGTCAAGTCGAGGCTCCGGTGCGGCGACTGCCGATCAATCGTGAATGACTCAATGCGGCGTCCAGGAAAGGCATCCCGCAGGCTCACGGCCTCCTCCAACCGACTCTCGTCGAGATCCGCTCGTGCAAACACCGCCACTTCGAACGGCACATCCACTGGTACCCAGCACACCCGATAGAAGCCGCTAATGGCAGTCCTCTCGATGGTCCACGAGCGAAAGTTGCCTACGGCTACGGCCCGTGCCTTCTTCGGGTCCATCAGCGCGGCGACCTCATACGCTTGGGGCATGACCACCACCTGCGCATCCTCGACAGGCGTTCCCTCGTCATCGCGTACATGACCGATCAACATCCCCGCGCGAACAGTCAGTCTGGGCGGTGTGCCGATCGTCATCATCGGCTTGGGCGGGGACGCACTCTCGCAAATCCGTTCGAGAACCTCCCGTAACGGCGGGGCATCCATGAAGACCTGAGCGGGCTCGGATGCTTGGGGCTGCACGATCACGTTCGCTGGTTCGGGTTGGTATCCCAGCGAATCGAGGTAGGAATGGGTGAATCGGAGCGTGTACTCGCCCGGCACCAAGTGGTCGAGTTCGAAGTAACCGCTCGTGTCGGTGGTCGCCTGGGCACCGGAGCCCGGCAGGAAGACACGCGCGTTGGCGAGGCCCGCCCCAAGGCTGTCACGAACGGTTCCGGTGATCCGCATCCCAGCACCGCCCTCGAAGACCACTTCGTCTCCCTGGTAGGCACGCAGAACCCGCCCGCTGTGCGCGGTGACCCCCTCGAGTGTGGGGTACGGTCGACCGGTGAGCGGATGAGTGCCACCGTCGCCAGCCCGGAACATTCGCATTTGCCACGACGGCACGATCCAAGCGCCATTGGACAACTCCACGAACTCGACGCTCCCGCCGGGTTCGGCCTCAAGCAGCCAAGGCGGGACGTTCAGATCAACAAAGCTGAAGTCCACCCGGCGCAGGCGCGCCGTCCGCCGGTCGAGCCACATCGTGCCTGCAATGTCCGGCACACCGCCCCTCTCTACCGGTTCGAACGCGACGCCGATGGCATCCAGATCCTCGCCGTCGGGCACAAGCGCGACGCAATGTGAATCCAGAAAGGCATCGGAGAGAAGGACCTCGGCGTCGGGAGCCCAGAAGACGATGCCGGTTGGGGAGATCTCCACAAACCCGTGTGCCACCAAGGAGTCTGCGGAGCGCGCCACATACGGTGCCGAAGCAAGGCTCTGCCCATAAGATCTGTTCTCGGATTCCACCCGCCAACCCGCTTCGTCAAACTCGCGTCTGACCCGCAAGGTCTCGTAGCGGTAAAGGCCGCGATCCTGTGTCCATACGGCTGCCGCGAGCGCTTTTCGTGCCTCTTCCCATACCTTCGCCACCGCGAGTCCTTCTTCAGGACGCAACCTGCACTCTCGTCGGTCAGCCGTCACTTCGATGTCTTGGAGCGAGACGGGTTCCGGCGCTGCGGCCACGCGAAGCGCGACCGTCTCGCGTTCGGATAGATGGACGAACCGGGAGAAGGTAGTCGCGTAGCCGATCCTGTCGATCCGGACCCTGAATTCGCCCGGACTACTTGCCGTCACGACGAAATAGCCATCGGCGTGAGTCAAGCTGCGTTCGTCTTCCCTCCCTTGCCGATCCAACAGCGTCACCATCGCGCCTGCCACCGGCTCATCGCTGCCCAAATCGGTGATCCACCCCTGTACTGCTTGACCGGACGCAGACGTGACCACCCCCGAAGGCAGTACCGCGCAGAGCGCGAAGCGCAAGGCAAGTCGCGTCATTCCGAATGGCGCGGTGGTATGCGGCCTTCGGGCCTCGGCCCAAGTCACCTGAGTACTCGTGAGGACAAGTCCCGGAGTAGCGAGGCTTGATTGTTGAGACCGACTGCGAGGTCGGTCAATGCGAGATCCTCGAAGACGTATGCTACCGGATCCGCAGGCACATCGTCGGGGTTCAGGACGACCCCCGCAACCGGCACCCGGCGTAAAGCCAGATCGCGCTTCTCGCGCTCGTCGGGCTCACTTGTGAGAATGAGCGCCAACTGTAGGCCCGTAGCCTCACGATCAAGCTGAACCCAGCGACCGAGAATTCCCGCACACGAGAAGCAGCTGTCGGGCGAATACACCAACACGACGGAGATCCCTTCGACGCTCACAGCATCGCCAATCGTTCTACCGTCGATAAGGCGGATCTCAGAAACCCCGTCGCCGGAGCTACAGGAAAGAAGCGCCGCGTATGCGAGGCAAATGGCCGCTGCGCGCAAGCGGTTCGCAGTCCGCAAACCTATCCCCCTTGTCTTGGGAAGATGATTCTCCCAGTGCAGTCGCTCGACTCGATCCTGAAACGCCGGATGACCGTCTTCGGACTGCCGCGGTCGTCAAGCGACTGTTCCAAGACGTACAGACTGCCCGCACGAAGGGCCGCTTTCGCAACACCTGATTCCAGTGTGGGAACGAGGGTGTCTGGACACACGCCGCTTCCGTCTTCCTGTATGCTCGAAACGTAGAAATCCGCTTGCTGTGGATAACCCCCTCCAGCCCGTCGCTCGCCAAGGTCGAAGTCTTGGTGGAGGGCGAGAACACTCCCCCGTTCGTCGCGCGACAGCGCGGTCAGGGCGGAAATGGACTCCACGAGTTCGGGAATGCTCGTTTCACGAGGATCGAGTGAAGCCAGTTCATCCTCATCTGGAAGACCACGCCGTCGAACCGACGGGAAGACCAGTGTGTCCAGCACGTTACCGGCGTGGTCAGTGCGAAGCACATTAGGACTCGCGCCAAACCCCACCACCAGATCGTCGTCGCTCACGTCGATCACGGTGAAGGCGAGAACGCCGAACACCATCGGATTCTCGATATAGGGCCGAGGCACGGTCACTCGATCTAACGAGATAACAGCATCCGCGCCGCGTGACGACACGTGCCGAATCGGGTGCGCGCCGATGGCCTTCCAGGCATTCCGGTCCATTCCTGCGGTCCAGAGCGTTTCGTCATGCACCGAGAAAGATAAAGGGAACGTGGCCTCGGCGAACTCGACGGTATTCCGGTAGCGGCCGGATGACACCTCGAAGATCTCCAAGCTCATGGGGCGCAAGTCGACGAAACCCAACAGATCTTCAGCAACGAAGCCCTGCACACCCACCACCGTGAACTCGCCGGGCTCCTGTCCTACCCGACCGAAGGCTCGTCGGAAGCCGCCATCGCGTCCGAAGCGCAGCACACTGTTCGAAAATCGGTCGGCGATGAAGTACGATCCGTCGTCCGCGACGATCAATGCGGCCGGGTCGCTTAGGTAGTGCTCCGTGGTTTCGCGTAGCTCCACGCTGTCTTCGAGAACGAGCGCTGGCCCGGATTGCATGCCCTGTAGGGGTCCATGCAGAAAGCAAGCAGCCAACGCCGCGATGAGCAGGGAAGGGCTGCGGGGGAGTCGGTCGAGCATGGGGGCTCGGAACACGGGCGAAGCGGGCCGGTTGGGCTGAGCCAGACTCGCCTTAGAACTCGATGACGATACAGTCGCAGTCGAACCACAGATCCCAGCAGTTCAACCAGCAAAAGCCGAAGATGGGGCTCCACCATGCGGTGTAGACTATCTGGCCATCGTCGGTGGCCTCGGTGACGCCTTCGCCAGTCGGCTTGGCGGTTTCGGCGTCGTTGGGGGTAGCTGCCACCGACGCCTCCGCGCCCTTTTCCGCGCCGACTACTTCCAGTTCGGCAATACCGGCGGCGGCAGCGACGTTCGCGTCGGCCGGAATCGCAGCGCTCAGGCCCACGATGAGGAGGGATGCCGCGACGAACGACGCGGCGCGAGTGATTGCGTGAATTCGCAGAGTGCTCATTCTCTTCGGTCCTTTCGGAGTGATGTTGGGGGATGCAAGCGCGTCTGTTCCGAAGCGCCGAGGTAAGTTGATGGTCACGCGCTCCATGTCAAGGGGATCGGTTGAAATCGGTTGGGCACGGTCCACCGGCGAGACGATTAGTGCGTGGGGCGTGGTTGCTCCATCGATGGGTTGCGTCGTCTAGAACTCCGAAAAGTGTCGCTCCGTAAGTCAATGTCTTGTAGTTGTTTACGATGTCAGTGATCCTCTTGGAGTCGCCTCTGCGAGCGTCCCTCGCTCGGCGGTTAGCGGCGTCCCACGCGCTGAATTTCCCCGTTCAACCGTCGTGGGGCCTCAGCGAACCCCGGCGGGCAGTCTGCGCACCACCACGCTCGCCACGTCAAATTCGTCGAGTTCGATGAACGCCACCAGACCGTTTGGGCCGAACGCGTCCGGCATCTCGGTCGCGGCGGTCGCATAGCTTCCAGCATACTCGCCTTCGTGGGTCAGGACATCGATGGGTCCGTCCCCTTCCGGCTCGGTGCCTCTGCGTTGCACCCAGATGCGGCCGTCCCATGTGGTCGCGAGAGTGCGAAGGACGGACACTTCATGGTAGTACCTCTGTTCGAGTTGGAAGCTGCCGGTCACCGGCGTACCACCTCCTTCGCTGCGTCCCCGGACTTCCAGTATTCTGGGACCGGGAGGCCCACCTCCGCGGCCTTCCCGCCTGGCCGCTCTCCGCTCCTCGAAGTCGCTCCGGAGCGAAGGCGTCAAGGGCTCGGGCAGGAAAGGCCGTCGAATGATGCGCTGGGGTGCCCTTGCACCCGGCGGAGTGACCTTGAGCACATAGGCGGACGAATCGGAGTGAACGATGCCTCCGTCTGGAAGAACCCCGACCAACAGGCGGGGTTCGAAAAGGGTCGGCATGCTCATCCGTCCCAGCATTTCTCGAAGTTCGGCGGGGACGTTTGGCGTGAGATCATCCATGTCTGCCCGCCGCGGCAACCATCCTTGGACTACGGTGTCTGCTTCGACGACCTCGCCATCTAGCGCAACCCGAGTGATAGGACGGGATGCGGGCACTGCCGCACCGCCCGCGCCGCTGGCGGCTCTGAAGCTGATGTCCGGGCCTCCACCGAAGCCTCCAGCAAAGACTGCGGCGCCGCGCGGGTCGGGCCGGATTGTCGCCGATGCGGACACGGTGCCGGGATCATCTCCGGTGCGGACCATCCGCTGGAAGGTGCCAGAGGCGTCGAAGAGTTGATAGGCGCGGTGACCGACATCGCTGACGACCGTGGTTCCGTCCCTCAGTACCGCGAAGCCGACGGGCCGGTTAAACTCGCCGGGACCTCCGCCCCACGATCCGAACTGGTGCCGAAAGCCGCCTGCGCCGTCGAAAACCAGCACCCGCAGGTTCCCCGAACCCATCAGTCCCATAGTCCCGTCGAACACATACAGATTGCCTTCGGCGTCGAAGGCCACCTTGTTCACTTCGCCGAACATCTCCCACGATTCGCCTTCGAGAACGCCCACTCGATAGACCTCCTCGAAGTCAGGATCGATGAGGCGGTCGCGTCCCGGCAGTTCGATCAACTCCTGGGCCTGAAGAGCAGTAGCGGCAAGCTGGAGCGCGAAGGTGGCTGAAACGAATTTCTGCAAGCAGGCTCTTGTCATGTCGGCTGCCTCGGTATACGGTGTGAAGGCTCTGGTGACCACGCCCTTCCTAGGCGCTCTTCCCGCATGGACAATAGTATGTTGTTGGGGACGCTGGGCGTCCCAAGATGGTCGAACAGCCGATGCCGATCCAGTCGTGAGGCAGTTCACTCGTAGGCCCGGCGAGGGCTCGTGGTTCCCGCCATTCAGGGCCGTTCTTCCCGCTCTCCCGGGTCGTTCCAGCAAGATCCAGTTCAACGGCAGGAAACGCAGATCGTGCAGCCCCGTAAGACTTTAGACGATTTCCTGCCGGGATTCTGGCCTCTAGCGATCCGCCCGACGG
>JAPPCR010000007.1 GCA_028875725.1 Acidobacteriota bacterium | reverse complement strand
GCGAGTCCTGGTGGAGGAGTTCGGCCTGACTCCAGCCGAGGGTGACGTGGCCGCGGCGCTGGCGGAGGGCCGCACGGTCAGCGAGATCGCGGCGAGTACCGGCCGCGAGGAGAGCACCGTGCGCTGGCACGTGAAGAACCTCCACTCCAAGCTCGGCGTCCATCGTCAGGCGGACGTCGTCCGTCTCGTGCTGCTGTCGGCGACGGCCGCGTCGCAGGCGGGTTGCCGGATCCCCTCACTTCTGGGGGCGACAGAAGGTCCCGCGACGGCGAACATGCCGCGTGAACGACCCCTTTCGGGATTGAACTCTGGTTCGGCTTGGGGTGCACGATCACAGGAGGACGGAAAACGATGGGTTGTCACAGGATCTCGCGAGCCGGTTTGGACGACCAGCGGCTCTCGCGCCGAAACACGCTTCGTGCGGTGCTGGGCCGCATGGCGGTGATCGTTGCCTTGAATGCGGCCATGGCGGCAGCGGCTGCTGCGCAGGCGTCACCGCAACTGCCTGCTTCTTGCGCCACATCGCTCACCCCGCTCGACATGTGGGACGATCGGATCGAGATCGCGACTACACCGGACTCCGTGGACCTCACCTGGAATGCGCCGGAAGAGGGCCTCGACTATTGGGCGTACGGGAGCGAGCGGTGGAACACCTGGGTCGTCTGCTTGCCGACGGTTCCTGGCTTGGCCGACTCCTATGTCGCAACGGACCGTTGGGTCCGGTGGCCGTTGACCACGGTTTTCGAGGAACGAACTCTGCCGTGGCTGGAGCTCGATCACGAGTTCTCGGTCGAATCGATGACCCTCCGGGGCTTGGAACCCGGTATCGACTACTGGGTTCAGTACTGGTACATACGCATCGTCTTCGACGAAAAGGGCAATCCGACGACGGAACGGGCTGCCACGAACTGGAGGCACTTTGGCCTCAACGGACCCGCGCAGAGGCCGGCGCCCGTGAACGTGCATGGCGCGGGGGTGTGGGGGCCGCGGCGCCTGGCATCGAACGAGATCACCGTGTACTGGTCCGCTTCGCTGGCGGGTGGAGTGGTCGAGTCCTTCCAGGTCCGTGCGAAGGAGGTCGCCGGCGGTGACTGGACCGAGTGGCTGGACGTGGCGGGTGGGCCGAAAGCCAGATGGCACACGTTCGGCGGATTGACGCCTGGAAGGCGGTACACGTTCGAAGTGAGGGCAGACAACACTGTGGGAGCGGGTCCAGCGACAGCAGTGCTGGGAGCGCCTGAACCGGACTCGCGTGTCCTTGAGGCTCCTTGCTCACTGAACGAGCAGCTTGGCGAGCCATCGAAAGCCCACGACGAGAAGGTGCAGGTCGGGAGGTGGGAAGAAGAGTGGAGCGACGTGGACGCACACTCCGGCTCCGTAATGACCTTCCGCTGGGTGAGCGACGGTGAGCCGACGTCGGGGTCCGTCGAGTACAGCCTGTGCCGGCCGGAGTTTCCCGGATCGCAACGGTACCGATCGGAGACGGTTACGGACGAA
Organism: Acidobacteriota bacterium; assembly: GCA_028875725.1. Lineage (NCBI taxonomy): Bacteria > Pseudomonadati > Acidobacteriota > Acidobacteriota bacterium. The sequence continues at coordinate 62,517 of JAPPCR010000007.1, read as the reverse complement.
CTGACCGACTTCAGTGGGTCAAGAGGACATCGTGCCCGCGATGACGGATGGACTGCAGCGGCCGGCGGGCTCGCGCTGGAGGCGCAGTACTGGTTTCAAGCCGTTCATCTGCCACCGTCGGGCGAAGCTGCGGAGGCCGAAGTCACTGGGTGGATTCGGGCCGACGAAGCCTTCAACCGCTCATGGCCTATGTGGCAAGCCAACGCGGGCCGGTTGCATGAGGCCCCGTGGGTAGAACGGCGTATTGGCTTCGAGTCCTTCCCGGGCATCCTGGAGTCGTTTGGAGGCCTCTACTTGTTGCGCCAGCCGGCGGCCCCGGTGGCGGTGACGGTATCCGAGTCATCGCCCGGATCTGTGGCCCTGCGATGGCAGCCGTCCTCCACGGGTGGAAAGGTCGAGAGGTGGGAGTACCGTGCGTCGAGAGGTTCCGAAGCCTGGAGCAGTTGGCGGACCATGCCTGGCGAACTCGACCGTCTCACGCACGTCGTTGACGGCCTGACGCCGGGCGAGCGGTACACGTTCGAAGTGCGCGGCGCAAATCGCGACAATGACGGCGAATCGTCAGCGGACAGTCTCCAACTCTCGTCCGGACCTCCGTCCGGCTGCGCCGAAGCCGCAGGCCCGGTGGCCGAGCCGACCGCCGTCTGTCTTGGCCAGGGCCGGTTCCGATTCGAGGTGACCTGGGAATCTCCGCACGACGGCCGCACAGGTGCCGGCACGATGCGCCGCCTGACGGACAACACCGGCGTGGCCACGTTCTTTGACGCCGACAACGTGGAACTCGTGTTCAAGGTCCTCGACGGCACCGAGGCGAACGGCCGGCACTGGGTCTTCTACGGCGGGCTGACCGATCTGGGCTACACGCTGACCGTCACCGATACCCAGACCGGCAAGATGAAGACCTACCGCAACGAGCCGGGAGATCTGTGCGGCGAAGGTGATACGAGCGCCTTCGGCGCAAGCAACGCTGCCTCATCGGCGCCAGGCGACTTCCGGCCGGTCGGGATCTTCTCGGCCGCCGGCCCGAAGCGGTGGAGCGAAGCGCTGCGGGCCGGTCCCGGCTGTCCCACCGACGCGCTCTGCCTCGCCGGCAGTCGCTTCGAAGCCACCGTCGACTGGACCAATCCGGTCACGGGTTTGGCCGGAAGGGGTCGGCCCATTCTCGGCACCGACAACACCGGCTACATGTACTTCTTCTCGCCCGACAATGTGGAACTGGCGATCAAGGTGCTCGACGGCCGGGCGTTCAACGACTCCTACTGGGTCTTCGCGACCGCCTTGACCGACCTGGACTACACGATCACGGTGAAGGACACGCTGGGGGGCGGAGTGAAGACCTACGGCAGCGAGGGCGCGGGCCAGTACTGCACGATCCAGGATGTGGATGCGTTTCCGCAGTAAGCGTTGCCCGGGCATGACTTTCTGAGGACCTGCGGATGGACGCACGATGCCTTCTCGAGAACGTCAGGGACGTCTTCGCCATAGTCTCAAACGCGGCGATCATCATTGGTGTCACGGTGGCGATTCTGACGCTGCGACGTCGGTCCCGGGCGGATTTCAGGAGCGAGGTCCGCAACATCGCCGAACGCGTAGCAAGGCGAGTTCACGACGAGGTCGGTTCGGCCAAGCCACCGGGCTAACCTGGCCGCGAGGCCAGAGAGTCGTCGGGCGGCCTTGGCCTGAGGCAGGCCAGGAAGCCAAGGTGATGAGGGTCGGCCGGGCCTTTGGCATCTGCCTTTGATGGGCGAGGCGATGAAGCGGGGCGAACTGTCGTCTGGACGGAGGTTGTAAAGCCCGTTTCGGCGTGCTGGATGAGAACCAGGGCGCCGCCGACGGTGGCGCCGTCGGGGCCGCGGACCGCGCCGCGGATGATCCCGGTCGTCGCTTCGGACTGGGCGGCTGAACAAGCCGCCGATCCTGTCGCCCGGTCGCCCGAGCGCCCTCCGCCTGGCGAACCTGCCTCGGGCATCTCCCAGTTTGGAGGATTCCGAGGCACGGTTGTTCCGAGTATGGTGAAGAGAATCGTGTTTGCATGAAGAGCGGAGGTGGGAAGTGGGCGCTATGGAAGATGTCGTCAGGCTCCTTCAGGAAGCCGTCTTCGACGAGAGTCGCTCGCTGAATCTGGCGGATTCGATCGACGGCGCCTGCGGACTGATCGGAAACCAGCTCTCTGTAGCTTCCGCTACGGGTGACGCCGACATGGATTGTCTTTTTCAGCAGGCGCTGGTTCGCGGCCTTCCGCAGGGGGATCTGGAGTTGGAGTACCTTGAGCGCTACGCGCATCGGGACGAGCGTCTACCCCGGTTGAGCGTACTGCCCTTGGGAAAGCCCTACCACAACACGGAGTTGTGGACCGAGAGCGAACGGAAGCGATCATCTATGTACCGGAGCTTCCTGCCGCGAGTGTGTAGCAACGATCAGTTGATCGTACGTTTCCACGGCCGTGGAGACACAACGGTCTTCTGGACCCTCAGCCGAGAGATGGACGGTGGCGGTTGGTCGTTCGAGAACGTGGAACGAATCGAACGGCTGGTGCCCCATGTCGCGCACTTCGTACGCGTACGGCAGGCATTGGCCGCCGCGGCCGCGCGCGGCGATGCCCTGGCGGCCTTGCTGGACCGGACAGGCATGGGGGTGCTCCATCTCGACCGCCAGGGGCGGGTGCTGGAAGCGAACGAACGGGCCCGGCGTGTGCTGGCGGAAGGCGACTGCCTAACGCAGCGGAAGAACCAGCTCCGAGCGCGCGCGCGGCACGAGAATGCCCAGTTGGGGCGCCTGCTGGCAGCCTGCTTCGACCGGGGCGTCGGCGGGTCGATGGCGCTTTGGCGCCCGGGCGATTCAAGAGCCGGTTCCTTGATCTTGCACGTATGCCCGGTACGCCCGGACTCGACCAGCTTCGACACCTATGGCGTTGCCGTTCAGATCCTGTTGGTCGAACCGGGAAGCCCACCCGAGATGGACGCTCGTCGCCTGACTGACCTCTACGATCTGACGCCGTCCGAGGGTCGTCTGGCTCTCCTGCTTGCCAGAGGCCAGAGCGTCAGCGAGATCGCGGCCTCCACGGGTCGCAAGGAAAGCACGGTCCGCTGGCACGTCCGCAACCTGCACCCCAAGCTGGGCGTCCATCGCCAGGCGGACCTGGTGCGCCTCGTGCTGTCGACGGCGGTCGCGACGCCGGCCGAGTAGCAGACGGTAAAGGCGTTTTGCCGGCGCCTGGTCCGGGGCGTCGGGATCCTCCCGATATTGGGGGCGACAGCCCACGGAGGCTACAGCTACCGTGCGCTACTCATGGCCCCTCCCGCCGGCAGAGCCGGAGACGATCCGGCAGCGAGGGACAACAGCCCCCGTGTGGATCCGCGAGTCCTGGTGGAGGAGTTCGGCCTGACTCCAGCCGAGGGTGACGTGGCCGCGGCGCTGGCGGAGGGCCGCACGGTCAGCGAGATCGCGGCGAGTACCGGCCGCGAGGAGAGCACCGTGCGCTGGCACGTGAAGAACCTCCACTCCAAGCTCGGCGTCCATCGTCAGGCGGACGTCGTCCGTCTCGTGCTGCTGTCGGCGACGGCCGCGTCGCAGGCGGGTTGACGGATCCCCTCACTTCTGGGGGCGACAGGAGGCTTCGCGACGGTGAACATGCCGCGTGAAAGGCCCCAATGAGGTTCGGACGACAGTCTCGGCTTGTGCCGGTACGACAGAACTCGGGGCGGTCACAGTGAGCAGGAGGGTGCAGGAGGGAGAGCAGATGATGAGTGGTTGCGGGGTCTCGCCGGTTGATCTGAGTGAGTCTTGTTCACGCCCACGGGCTTCGTTGAGTGTGACGCTGCGCGGGGTCGTGTCGGGCGTTGTGAGTGGTGCTGCGTTCGTTGCCGCTGTCGCCGCGCAAGGCGACATCGGGGCGCCCCAGACCAAGGTGATCCAGTACGACGATGGGATGTTCGAAACCTACAGTTTCATAAGCACCACTAGGGACAGGCTACACTATCGGCATGAATTCGCACAGAGATTCCCGCTACCAGCGCACGCCGATGTGGTTGACGTAGAAGCCTGTTTTCGGCATAACCCGGACTGGCCGGCCGGCTCCCGGTTCTGGGGGTCCCCGCCAGTTCTGACCTTCTACGCCGATGGCGAGGGGGGTGTTCCCAAGAGAACGACATTCGCTCCCTACTATCCGATGGAGCCTATCGGAGGTGTGAAGAGGTACCCGGAGGTCACGTGCTACCGCGTAGAGCGGGAGGCTCGGGGGAAATCTCTTCTGGGTCTGTCAAACCACCCTTGGTTCTCCATAAGCTGGATCCAGGAGGACCCGCGACGTCCTCTTTCGGGTGATGCGGAAGTCGCTCGGGACCGATGGTGGGGAGTAGGACGGGACACGACTGGCGCAGCGGCCGTATGTTCCGGATCCTGCTGGGCGGCGCGAGGTCAGCGATCACCGCCGGGAGGCCCGGAAGACGAGTGGACGGACTGGCGCACGGCCCAGTCTTGGGGCGCCGGTGGCAGCGCGTTGGGCATTCGTGTTGTCGTGCAAGATCCTGACTCTAGTGGCGAACCTGCGCCGGGTGGACGATGCACGCCAACGGAAGACGTCCTTCGGTTTGTGGGCGGCTACACGATCAGTATGTGTTACCGCATGCCAGACGGAAGCGTAGGACAGGCCAGAGCCGGCATCTGGGCGTCGGGCCAGGCCGGCCTTCTGTGGTTTTTCGACCGGGGCAACGCGGAGGTTCTCGTCAAGGTCCTCGACGGCTGCGATCACAACGGCTACCGTTGGGTGTTCGTGGCGCCCGTGACGGATCTCGAGTTCAATCTCTGGGTGACTGGTCCGAACGGAAGACGGTGGACCCACAGCAACACGCAAGGCGCAACGGCCGCTACGAAGAGCGATACGCGAGCGTTCGCGTGCTCCGATGAGGGGGCGTGAGCGGGCCGGTTTCGGTGCCGGCTGATTAGCGCGTCGATCTCGGGTATCGAGCCCGATCGTCCGCGTCCAAGGCGCTGGATATTGTTGTGTACGGAGCGATGGAGTGATAGATTGTACTCCTGATTCGGAGGCTCCCGAGAGGCCGGCTCGCGGTCTCCGAACCAGTGTTCCATTCAACCCGATCAGGAACGGCGGGCGGAGAGATGATTGAGAAAGAAAGCGGCATGAATCCCAAGGAGCGCCTGGGCGAAGAGATTGCCGCGCTCGCGGCGCGCATCGACGCGGCGACCTACGAACTGCTCGTTCTGATCCGCGAGTTCGACGAGAAGGAAGGCTGGAACTGCGGCTTCCTCACCTGCGCGCAATGGCTCGCGTGGCGGATCGGTCTCGCACCCGGCGCGGCCCGCGAGCGGGTCAGGGTTGCCCGGGCCCTGGGCGAGTTGCCCGTGATGAGCGAGGCGATGAAGCGGGGCGAACTCTCTTACTCGAAGGTGAGAGCGTTGACGCGGGTGGCGCGACCCGAGACAGAGAAGGAACTGGTTGATCTCGGCAGGGCCGGCACCGCCGCGCACGTCGAACAGGTAGTCAGGGCGTGGCGACGGATCGACCGCACGCTCGAGGCGCGGGACGACGAGCTCCGCGACGCTTCGAGCCAGGTGACTGCCCACATCGACGAGAACGGCATGTACGTGATCCGGGGTCGGCTGGCGCCGGAGGCGGGCGAGGTGCTGATGAAGGCGCTTGAAGCGGCGAGCGACAGGCTCTACGCGGAGGAGAAGCAGGAGGAGCGGCCGCCGGCGGGCAAGGTGCGAGCCGACGCCTTGGCTCTCGTGGCGGAGAGCGCGCTCAAGGGCGGTCTCGATCCGGGATCGAGCGGCGACCGGTACCAGGTTGTCGTTCATGTCGGCGAGCGCGAGTTGGAGGAGCCGGAGCGCACCCCGCCTGGAGGTGGGCCGCACGTTCCCGCGGGAACGCCTAACGCCCCGAGGACGCATTGCCGCGGGGCAGGAGGAGTCAAGGGCGACGTTCCCGCGGGAACGCCGACCGAGGGGGCTTGGCTCGGCAAATCGCACATCCGCGTTTCCGCTGAAACGGCCCGCCGCATCGCCTGCGACGCCGGGAAGGTCGTGATGCGGCAGCGTTTCGGGCAGGTCCTGAGCGTCGGCCGCAAGACGCGCACCATCCCGCCGTCGATACGGCGCGCTCTCGAGTTCCGGGACCAAGGGTGCCGGTTCCCCGGCTGTACGTCCCAGCACTGCGACGCCCACCACATCGAGCATTGGGCCGACGGCGGCGAAACGAAGCTCTCGAACCTCGTGCTTCTCTGTCGCCGGCACCACCGGTTGCTCCACGAAGGCGGTTTCAGTGTGCGGATGGATGACCAACGGGAAGTGCGGTTCTTCGATCCGCGGGGTCGGCTGCTTGAGAGGAGCCCGGCGCCACGGCCGGTCGGCCTCGATGCGGCGCGAGAGCTGGTCGAGCACCTGGAGGATGCGGGTGTCTTGATCACCGGCAAAGAGTCGATGCCGGTTTGGGACGGCAAGTCGATGGACCTGCGTTACGTCATGGAATGCCTGTGGCGGCCGCCTCCGCATTTTGAGGCGGTAGTTGCGCAGGAAAGAGAGATTGCGCGGGTCGCTTAGGGGTCGGGCTTCGTCGGCCTGCCGCGACACGAGTTCTTCTTCCGACATTTCCTGTGCTGACTCCTGCGAGCTGTCCCCACGCTCGACCCTCGATTGTCTGATGCCGTTCCGAACCCCTCTACCTTGGGGGCGACGGTGCCGGTGAAGTGGCCTACGCTCACTGCGTAGCTTCGTCTCTAGAGTGCTCTACGGTGGGGCCCGCCGCGCGTTACAGGCTGTAGAGACGATTCCGTAGTAGGCGCGAGAGATGGCGGCTACGAGTCACTTGGCCGCCGACAAAAGAAAGAGAGGAGCAAGATGACGCGGACGGAGATCATCGGTGCATGCGGGCTTGTGCTCGTGGCACTAGGAGGCGCTTTCGCTTTCGGTGAACTCAGAGGAGAGATCAAGGGCCTGGGTCCTGACAGGATTCGAGCCGCGCAGGAGGAAGCGCTTGTTGCCATCAACGACTCAGTGAAGAGCTTCCAATCGAGCCTCCAGTTCACGCCAGCTACGAAGACTTGGACTTGGAACCAGTACCGCAACTCGGAGCCCGTATCGCTGATTCCGATAGACCACGGAATCTGCTATTTGGTCCACGTTGAGGGCCAGTTCGAGGGAGCTGGCGAATCGGTAACGGTCTCCCAGCGAGACGGCCACTGGTACCTGGACGGAGCTTCCGGAAGAGACGGCAAGGACATTGAAGCCACTGCCGCTTGTTGGCGGTTTCCCAAGCTCAGGCAGGAGGAATAGCCTGACCAGGCGTCGGTAGGCGTATCCACCAAAGGCAACCGGGGAGTCACGGTTGACAGAGATCGCTACGCGGGCGAGCCTGACCTGGCAAGGAGGCGCAGTGCATTCTCGGAGGTAATCAGGTCGATGTCGTTCTGCTCTTCCAGGAACGGGCGCACGTCCGTAAGCGCTCGCTCCCAGTCCAACGCTTGGAGTCGCTCCGCGACCGGCTCGGTCCAGGCACGTGCCGCCAGCTCATCTCCTGTCCAACCGGTCTGGCGTAGCGCCGCGTTGAGCAGTGAGAGGTTGGGTGCGGGCCAGTCCGGATCGCTCAGGTACCAGATCAGGTCGTGCAGGTCCCGGCCCTTCGGGTAGCCGCGCTGGAGGACGGCATGGAGCTTTCCTGCCAGCAAGGAAGCGCGGTCGTGATGGAAGAGCCTGAGTGTTACGTGCCGGCGGACGAGGCTGATGGCGCAGTCCGCCCCACGCGGGGGGTTCGTGTCGACCTCGATCCTGATGGCCAGCGCTTCGGAGCGGTGGGGAGAAAGGCCCAGTTCGTGGAGGAGGCCGGGAAAACGCGCCATCGCTCCATGCACGGCGCGGTGCTCGCGGATCCTCAACTCCACACGGTAGTTCTCGGCGCCGAGGTCGGCGCGGACGGCTTTCAGGTACTTCGGCAGGTCGTAGGCCTCGCGGTTGCCTTCCAGCGCGAAGTCGAGGTCTTCGGAGTACCGGGGAAGGGAGTGGAGGAACCGCAGGCAGGTCCCGCCCTGAAACGCCAGGGTGGTCATGGCGCCGGCGCCCTGCATCGCCAGGAGGACGCGGGCCTGAAGGTACTCCCTGACCACGTTGCGGGCTCGCAACGGATCGTGTGGCCGGACCAGCGTCTCGAGGTGGTCCTTCACAGCAGGTCGTATGCGGGCGCCTCGGCGGCGAGCTCGCGGATGCGGCTGGCCGTTCGAGTCGTCTTCGGCGCGCCGAATCGCGCCGCCGTCCGATCGAGGGCGTCGAGATCGAGAGCGCCGAAGTCAAGCCGAAGTTCCCGCAGGAACTCCCTGTGGTGGCCGCCGGGTTGCAGGTAGACGGAGTCGAGCAGGGCCTTCTCCGGGGTCGCCACGAATGCCCGTTGATCGGCGCCCAGGTCGAGCAGTCTGTAGCCGAAGAACCGGTCCGCCTTCAGGTGGCGGAAGGAGAAGCGACTGGAAGGCAAACGCCGGATGTGCGGTCGTCCGGTCGTCACGCTGGTGACTTCCGGCGCGTACTCGGGGATTGCATGGGCGAAGGCCAATGCCGCCGGGCCGCTGACGTAGGAACCCGGCGCCAGGCGGTTGGCGAGCAGGAACGGATGCGGGACGCGGCGCTGCCAGGGCGGCGCCAGCGCGTACAGGCCGCGCCGCATCTGCTGGACTTTGCCGCCACGGACCCAGCGCGACAGTTGCCGCCTGATGTTGTCGGCGTCGCGCGGTCCGGCGAGCAGCAGGCCGGTCTCGAAGACGGGCTCGTCGGCGACCGCGGCCACGAGTTCCTCGAATCTCATGGCAGGAACTTATCAACTCTGGCAATCTCAGCGGGGCAGGACCTCCCGCAGCCGCCGCACGACCTCCGGCTGTCTAGCAGCCAGGTTCTCCGTCTCCAACGGATCGGCCTCCAGATCCCAGAGGATGTCCTCGTCCCCGAAGCCGGTCACCAGTTTGTAGCGACCGTCGTAGGCGAGTCGCCAGTTCCGAAGCCCGGAGAGGACGACCTCCCGGTGGCTGTCGGTCCGTCCTTCGAGCAGTGGCCGCAGTGACTGGCTGTCCATGTCGGCCGGCGTGGGAAGCCCGGCGTAGTCCAGGAAGGTGGCGGCGAGGTCGAGCACGGTGGTCGGCAAGGGGCACTCGTAGCCGGCGCGGATACCGGGTCCGGCCGCCAGCAGGGGTACGCCCGCGGAGGCCTGGTAGGGGACCGACTTCCCCCAGCGCGCGTGGTCGCCGAGCATCTCGCCGTGGTCGCTTGAGTAGACGATGATCGTGTTCTCGAGCTGGCCGGTTTCGTCGAGCATGTCGATGTAGCGGCCCAGCCAGGTGTCGATGTTCTCGATCATCGCGGCGTAGTTCTGGCGCAGGGCCACGTGTTCGGCGGGAGTCAGGGCGCCTTCGTAGGCGAAGGGTTGGCCGAGACCATCCCTGTCGCGCACCCAGTTTTCCATCTCGGCCGTGATGTCGACCGGCGGGTGGGGCCCGGTGAAGTTGATGACGAGGTGCCAGGGCCGGTCCCGCGGCGCCGCCTCGATCAGGTCGAGTCCGTTGCGTGCGATCCAGTTGTCGCAGTAGGCCTCAGGTCCGAGGGGCGAGGTGATCACGTCGCCCCACCAGGTGTCGGGGAAGCCGGAGCGTCGCCGCCGGAAGTCCTCGGCGCAGGCCTTGCCCTGCGGCGGTTCGAGGGAGTCGAGAAAGGCGTAGTACGGGTCCTTCGGCCCTTCCGGATCCTCCAGGTAGGACTCCATGCCGTCGCCCTTGCCACAGTTGTTGATCTGCGCCGAGAAGCCCCAGTCATCGGCGAAGTTCGTTCCGTCGATACCCCAGTTGCCGCTGTTCTTCGACATGTCGAGCTTGCCGACCGCCATCGTGTGGTAGCCGGAGTCGCGGAGTCGCCCGTAGAAGGTCGTCTGGTCGAGCGGATAGTCGAATCGGTTGCTGCTCACGCCGCAACGGTCGTACTCGCGGCCGGAGGCCAGGCAGGCGCGTGAGGGGGCGCAGACAGGCGACGGCACGAGGGCGTTGGTGAAGTTGACGCCGTCGCGGGCGAGGCGGTCGATGTTCGGTGTTCGCAGTGCGGCGAGACCGCCGCTGCCTGGGCCGAGCCAGTCGGGCCGGTGCTGGTCGGGAAAGAAGAAGAGCAGGTTGGGGCGATCGTCGACAGCCACCGGCTTCTCGGCAGCGTCGCAACCGGCCAGACCGGCCAGGGTGCCGCCAGCGATCAGACGGGATGACTGTTGGAGGAAATCGCGGCGGGTGCTGCGCTTCATGGAACTCCTCCTTCCGGCTTGGGGAGTACGGCGGATTGAACGAACTTGATGATTCCTACGGCGTTGGCTAGCTTAGGCTACTCACCAAGCAACATGATCGGCTATGCAGCCTTGAACCCTGTTCCGGGCGGTCGCCCGATCGACTGGAGGCATCAAGGATGAAGCGAAGTCTAATCTCGGGCTGGTGCACGGCCCTTATCGTCCTGGTCTGCGCGGGACCGCTGCTCGCGGACGGTCCGCAGACGGGCACGATCGACGGCCGCGTCCTGGACGCCCAGGGTGCGCCGCTGCCTGGCGTCACCGTCACGCTGACCGGCCCGCAGAACACGCGGACGGTCATCACGGACGCTGACGGCGTCTACCGCTTCGCGCTGCTGCTCGCCGGGCGCTACACGGTGAACGCCGAGCTCGAGGGCCTCGGCGCGGCCGAACTGGCGACAGACCTCGAACCGGGCCAACGCCGCGGCATCGACCTGACCCTGGTTTCCGCGACCGAAGAGGAGATCACGGTCACGGGCGAGGCTCCCCTGATCAGCCGCTATGAGACCGCCCTGGCGGCGACGATCCCGGAGGAGGTGACGGACAACGTCGCTTTCGGCACGCGTACCTACAACGCGGCGATCCGGCAGTTGCCGTCGGTTGTCAACCGGAATGACGCGGATACCGTGCCGTCCGTGAACGGCGGCATCTCGACCGAGGTGGGCGTCTACGTCGAAGGCGTGGATACGTCGATGCACCGTCGCGGCGGCGAGATGCGTCTGCTCATCCCCAGCACCGCGCTGACCGAGACGAAGCTCGAGTCGACCGGCTTCGGTGCGGAGTATGGCCGGGCGACGTCCGGCATCATCAACTCGACGGTCAAGACGGGGACGAACGAGTTCCACGGCGAGGCGCTCTACATCGGCCAGAACCCGAAGTGGAGGGCGCCGGACATCCTGGAGCTTGAGCGTCCCGATGACCAGATCAACAGCTACGAGACCAGCGTCGGCGGTCCGCTCGCTCGCAACCGGGCGTGGTTCTTCGTGTCCTATGGCCGGATCTCCGACAACCGGATCGATCGCTTGCGGGACGGGACCGTCGTCAATCTCAGCCGCCAGGCGGATCCCCTGGTCGCCAAGGTCAACTTCCAGCCCAGGGACACTCAGCAGATCGCGGTCACCGCGATCGATGCTCCGTCGGATGCCATCGGGCTTTCCGGCAACCCCGGCGACCAGTACGCGATCATGAACTTCCCGCTGAACGGGCGGGTGCAGACGCTGAACTGGAGTCTCGGACTGGGCGCCTCGAACTTCCTCGAGTTCAAGGTCGCGAACCGCGAGGAGTTCGTCGGCCGTCACGCGGCGGAGCAGCACGCGATCGATCCGAACGCCTCGCCGGACGATCCGCCGGGGAACAACTTCCGCTACCGCGACCTGGCGACGGGCCTGAGGTACAACGGTCCGGCCGTGCGCCTGGCCGAGGGCTTCAACGACTTCCCGCGCGACCAGGCGAACGTGTCCCTGACGAGCTTCCGGGGCCGCCACGAGTGGAAGTTCGGCATCGACGCGCAGGCGATCGAGTTCAGCAACCTGACCTCGATCATCACCGAGTTCCGCGGCCGGAACTACGACGCTAGCCTGCCCGGCGGCTTCGTGACGCCCGTGAACAAGCGGGTGTTCGACCGGTCGGACGTGATCACCGAGACCAGCGACTTCCTGGCCGGCTTCGTGCAGGATCGCTTCGAGGTCGGCGACAACTGGGTGTGGACCCTGGGCATTCGGGGCGACCAACAGACGATCGACAACGACATCGGCGAGCGGGTCAACGAGTACACCGAGTTCGTCCCCAGGATCAGCGGCGTCTACGACATGAAGGCCGACGGCAGCATCCTGCTCCGCGGCACGCTCGGTCGCTACTACCACGCGATCGGCATGGGCATCGTGCTCCAGGAGTTCTCCCGCCAGAACAACGGCGAGAACATCTACGAGCAGTTCCTGTGGAACCGCGAGACCCTGCGCTACGACCGCTTCCAGCGGCGTGTCGAGCCCACGTTCGACCAGGCCATCCAGGACATCGACCCCTACTACAAGGATGAGATCTCCTTCGGCGCCGATTTCCAGGTGTCCGAGAAGTGGGTCGTCAAGTCGCGCCTGGTGGCGAGCGAGGCGACGAACATCTTCCACGCCACGCTCCAGTACGACGATGCCGGCCGGGTAGTCCGGGATCTTCGGAACTGGTCCGACGCCCGCCGCGAGTACCGGGCGCTGCAGCTCGAGGCGAACCGGCTGTTCCGCAACAACTGGACCCTGCGCACGAACTACACCCTGAGTTCGACCGAGGGGAACATCAACTCCTTCAACGACAACTTCAACCTGTTCGAGGGCCTGGGCGGAATCGAGGTCGGCACCGGGCTGACCAACGCGACCTCGAGCGACTGGTGGTTCGGGCGGCTGCTCGAGGATCGGGAGCATCTGGCGAACGTCATCGGCATGAAGCGCTTCGATTTCGGCCGGCACGACCTGGTGCTGGGCGGCTTCCTTCACTACGCCGCCGGGAGGCCCTGGGGGAGCCACGTCTCTACTCAGGTCCGTCACCCGGTTTCGGGCCAGACGATCACGACGTCGACGTACCGTGAGCCGTCGGACGCCAACCGGCTGCCGGACACATGGACTGTCGATCTGTCCCTGATGTACTCGGTCGCGATGGTCGGCAACGTGCGGGCAAAGATCGGCTTCGATCTCGCGAACGCGACGGACAGTCAGGAGCCCGTCACCATCAACACGTCGACGGGACGGCCGAACGCGAGGGTCTCCTCCTATCAGCGACCGCGAGAGTTCCGGCTGAAGGTGGGCTTCAGCTTCTGATCCGGATCGGAAGGTACGGCTGGGGCCGGGCGCCGCTGTTTGTGAGCGGTGCCCTCGCCTTTGCCCTTGCCGTTTCCGGCTGCGACACGGACGGCCCGGGCGCAGCCTACGACGGTGATCTGGGCGCCGCGATCGAGCAGCTCAAGGCGGACGTTGCGGCGCGGCCGACGGACGAGTCGACGATCGCCGCGCGGGCGGCGGTGGCGGCCGACTGGGCCGACGCGCTCGCCCTGGCCGGTCACGAGATGGGCCTGGAGGGGCCGCGGGTGCGTCTGAACTCGACGTTGCCCCCGACCGGCGAGTCCGCCGTCAGCGCGGGCGCCATGATCGACCGGCTGGTGCGCGAGTTCACGCTGCGGGAAGAGGAAGGCGCGCTCGGTTCGCTGGCAACGGACACCCCGGGACCCTTCGAGGCCCGTCAGTACGCGACGGTTCGTCAGACGTGGACCGCCGGTACGCGGCCGGTCGAGACCGGCGGCGGGTTCTGGGTCGCTCGCCACTTCAACGTGAACTACGGCGCCTTTCAGACCTCCGACCCGGCCGGCGCCGGCTACGTGAGTCTCGAGACGAGTGACGGCGACGCCGTCTTCGAGGCCGAGGTCTACATGGCCTCGGGGCCGCACGGAGGCTTCCGCGCTCCGGAACCGGCGCTCGCGTTCCGACTCGTGGAGGGGCGGCTCGACGCCGGCGAGTCGGTGACGATCACCTACGGCGACACGTCGGGCGGCGGCCCGGGAGTCCTGATGACGCAGACGACGGGCGCCAGAATCCCGTTTCCGCTCTACGTCGACCTCGACGGCTCCGGAGAGTGGCGCCCGCAGCCCATTCTGCCGTTCGCGGTGATCGGCACGACGGTCGCCGGAGTCCACGGCTTCGCTCCGAGCGTGGTGCGGACCGGCGAGCTCTTCGAGTTCTCGGTGCGCGCGGAGGACCGTTTCTACAACCGGGCGACCGGCGACATTCCGGGCTTCGATGTCCTGTTGAACGGGGAGCTCCGCGCCTCGATCGAGTCGGGAACCGAGGCGATCACGGTCGTCGAACTGACCCTCGACGAACCCGGCGTCTACTGGGCGGCGATTCGCTCCCGGGGCGAGGGGCCGTCGATTGCCGGGGACGCGAATCCGATCCTGGTCGCGGACGACCCCGAGTACGGCATCTACTGGGGCGACACCCACGGCCATTCGGGCTACGCCGAGGGCATTGGCACCCTCGACTTCTTCATGCGGTTCGCGCGCGACGACGCGCGACTCGACTTCGTCACGCACTCGGAGCACGACATCTGGCTGGACGCCGGCGAATGGGAACTGATGCGCGAGAAGAGCGCCGAGTACGACGCGCCGGGGCGGTTCGTTCCCTACCTCGGCTGGGAGTGGACGCGGCACACGCGCCAGGGCGGCGGTCACCACAACGTCCTCTACCGCACGGTCGGCGACCAGGACGTGATCTCGGTGCTCGAGTTCCCGACGTTGTCCGAGCTCTACCGCGAACTCGACACCCGCTACGACCGCCGTGACGTCGTCGTCATCCCGCACGCCCACAACCCGGGCGACTTCCGGCAGTCGCACCCGGGCCTGGAGCCCCTGGTCGAGATGATGTCGATGCACGGGACCTTCGAGTGGTTCATGCAGGAGTACCTGTCGCGCGGGCATCAGGTGGGCGTCGTCGCGGCGTCCGACGACCATCTCTCCCATCCCGGCTACTCGGCGCCGAACCGGACCTCGCTGGCGCAGAGCGGGGGATTGGGGGCTGTGTTCGCGCCGGAGATGTCGCGCGACGCGATCTTCGACGGGATGAAGGCGCGACGCACTTACGCCACGACCGGGGATCGCATCATCCTCGATTTCAAGGTGAACGACACGATGATGGGCTCGCGGGCGCCGTTCTCGGACGTGCGGGAGATCGCGGGACGGGTGATCGGCACCGGGCCGATCGGCTCGATCGCGTTGATCAAGAACGAAGAGGAGCTCTGGAGCGAGGACTACTCGCTCGACACCGCCGGCGGAGCGCCCGCCGACCTGCTGCTCACGTTCTACTCCGAGGAAACGCCCATCCACATGGGCGACGCCCCGCGCGGATGGCGGCACTGGCGAGGCCGGCTGACGGTCGCCGGCGCCACGCTGCGGTCCATCGAGGGGACGGACTTCGTCAATCCGACGACCCAGCACGTGGAGCAGAACGGCAACGGCGCCATCTTCCGCACGAACACCCGCGGTGAGACGAGTTCGCTCCGACTGTCAGTGGCGGACGTGCAGCCCGGAGCGGCGATCGTCCTCGAACTGGAAGAGGCGGCCGAGACGGGCTCGGCGCCGCCGTTCTACCGGCCGCGGGCGGTCATCCCGGGCGCCCGGGTGCGCCTGCCGCTGTCGGATCTTCAGGGTGGCCGGCTGGAGAAACTGCTGCCGATCGAGGACTATCACCGCGACTCCGTGACCCTCCGGCGGGTCCGCCCGGACGGGCCGCGCGACCTTGCGTTCAGCTACACCGACAGCGATACACCGCGCCAGGGCGACTACTACTTTGTCCGCGTCCGCCAGTTGAACGACGCGATGGCCTGGTCGAGCCCGGTCTGGGTCGGAGGCCATCCGTCCCGGTAGCCGAGAGTCCGGGGCTGCTACACCGGCTCCGCGATGAACACGGGGATCGTGCGCGGCGTTTTGTTCCTGTACTGCTCGTACGGCGGGAACGCCTCCACGGCCAGCGCCCAAACACGGGCCCGTTCATCGGCATCCTCGACCTCCCGCACCCGCATCGCCTGAACCTCCGTGGCGTCCCTGATCTCGACATCCGGGTCGGCCCGGAGGTTGGACACCCATTCGGGATTCACGGGAGCACCTCCCTTCGAGGCGACCAGCACGTAGCTGTCGCCGTCCTTCACCCGCATCAGCGGTGTCTTGCGAATCGCGCCGGTCCGGTTGCCCGTGTGGGTGACGATGATGCACGGCAGACCGGTGTCGAGCAGGCCGACGCCCTCTGTGCCACCGCTGCCTTCGTAGAGCTCCACCTGGTCGCGGACCCACTTGATCGGACTTGGGATGTACTCGGCCATGGATCCTCCTCGCGCGTTCGCTTGCGGGCGGAGCGGCGAATCTACACGAGCGGCAGCCGCCGTCCGCCGGGCGTCGTGCGCCGGGCACACCCGCCTGGTGCGGTCCGGGGGAGGGGGTCCCAGCGAACGCTCGCCTTCTCTGAGTGGGGTGGAGGGTGGGGCTCGCTGCGTTCCGTTCGCTCCGGTCGGCTTCGGCCGATGATGGGGCTTGGGCAGTCGCTCACTCCAAGCTCGCTGGGACCCCCTCCCCCGGACCGCACCAGGCTGGCGGTCGTTGCCTGTGGGGCTGGCTGCGGTGGATTGTTGGGTCGCCCACGGATGGTGCGGTGGAGGAGAGGGCGGAGTAGATTGCGGTCATGAGTGGCCGGCCGATGGCGGTGACGATGGGGGATGCGTCGGGCGTTGGCCCGGAGATCGCGGTCCGGCGGTTTGCGGAGGGGCTGCTGGGCAGTGAGGTCGTGCTGTATGGCGACGCTGCGGTGCTGGCGAGCGCGGGGGCGGTGCTGGGATTGGATGTGCGGATCCGCCTGGTCAGAGAACCGGACGAGGCTGCGGACGGGGCGCTGAACGTCCGCGACCTGGGGCTGCTGAGCGCTGACCGGGTGACGCCGGGAGTGCTCAATGCAGAGGCGGGCGCGGCAGCGTTGGCCTACGTGGACCGCGCCACGCGAGACGCGTTGGCGGGCAAGGTGGCGGGAGTCGTCACCCTGCCGATGAACAAGGAGGCGACACGTGTATCGCGGTCGGACTTCCAGGGGCACACCGAGTTCATCGCCGGACTGTGCGGCGTCGACGATTTCGCGATGATGCTGACCGTGCCGGAGCTGGCGGTGACCCACGTCAGCGCTCATGTCAGCCTGCGCGAGGCGATCGAGCGGGTGGAACCCGTGCGGATCCGCAAGGTGATCGATCTGACCCACGAGGCGTTGTCGCGATTCATCGAGCGTCCGCGGATCGCCGTCTGCGGATTGAACCCGCATGCCGGGGAGCACGGTCTGTTCGGCGCCGAGGACGAGGAGATCATCCGGCCGGCGATCGAGGTCGCGGCTGCCGACGGCCTCGACGTGTCCGGCCCCCATCCCGCTGACACCATCTTCCGCCAGGCGATTCACCTCGACCGCTACGACGCGGCCGTCTGCATGTACCACGACCAGGGCCACGCACCGATGAAGCTCTACGGCTTCGAGCGCGGCGTCAACGTGACGATCGGCCTGCCGATCGTGCGGACTTCCGTCGACCACGGCACGGCGTTCGATATCGCCTGGCAGGGGAAGGCGTTCACCGACTCGCTCGGCCACGCGCTGGACTACGCGTGGAAGCTGGCGGGTCGCGTCGACTAGCAAGGAATTGGCCGCACACTGCGTGCGCCGGCGCCGCTGGCCGGCTGCCGACGAAGGCGGCCAGGCCAACGCGCCGGCCGTAGGCCTTGCTCAGCTTGGTGGCCAGTTCCTTGCTGGCTACATTGATCGGACGGCTAGCAGCTCCTCGAGGCCACGCAGGTCGGCGGCGTTTCTCGTGTAGATAGGCAGGTCGTTGGCCAGCGCGACGGCGGCGATCAGGAAGTCGGCGAGGCGCCGGCGGCCGACGGGGCCCCGGCGCAGGAGTGCGGAGTAGATCCGGCCGTAGGCGCGGGCTGCCGCGTTGTCGAACGGCAGGGGGTCCCAGGTGCCGGCGGCCCACTGCAGGCGGTCCTGCCGGCGGGCTCGCTCCTCGTCGTCCTGGCCGGCCGCCAAGGGCCCCACCGTGAGCTCGGCCATCGTGATGGCTGAAACGGCGGACAGGTCCGGCAACTCCAACGGGTCGATCAGGTCGTAGTCGATGATGACGGACGTATCCAGCAGGCCGTGGCTGTCGCCGGCGAGCGTCTGGCTCGCCTGGAGACCGGCCTCGTGCGTCGACTGGTGGAGAGGCTGTACGGCGGTACTCATGTCCGGCGATTTCCGCCCTGCTGATCGTCCAGCCAGGGATCGATGACGGCGTCGATGTCGGCCCGGAACCGGCCTGCGTCGATTCTGGGAGCGGTTCGCACCGCCTCCCTGAGCACGGCACGGGATACGTAGCGGCGGGCGGCTATGGGCCGCAGTTCGGCCACCGGGGTTCCGTTTCGGGTGATCGTCATCGTCTGGCCTTCCTGAACGGCCCGGAGCACCTTGGCCGAGTCGTTGCGGAGCTGTCTTTGGGTGATCGTTCGCACACGGCGGATCGTAGCAGTTGTAGCGTTTTGTAGCAAAATGGTCCTTTCGGTAGAGTGCAGCTACAGACACAGACGTAGAAACCGACGGAGGTCTCGAATGAGCGGACGACTAAGGGTTCCGGTTGCGGTGGTGCTCCTCATGGCGGTGCTGGCGATTGCCTGTTCTCCCGGCGGGAACGGCGGTGAGCAGGAGGCCTCCGCGGACGCTTCACCGCCGAACATCGTCGTCATCCTGGCCGACGACCTCGGCTACGCGGACGTCTCGATCTACGGCGACCGCCTGCAGACGCCGAACATCGACCGTATCGGCCGGGAGGGGGCCGTGTTCACCCAGGGCTACGTGACGACGCCGGTGTGTTCGCCGGCGCGGGCGGCGCTGCTCACCGGCCGCTACCAGCAGCGGTACGGCTTCGAGTACAACGCGCGTCAGGCGCCGGAAGTGCCGGATGTCGGGCTCATCGCCGGAGAGCTGACGATCGCCGATCACCTGCAGGCGACCGGCTACGCGACCGGCATCGTCGGCAAGTGGCACCTCGGCTTCAAGGACGAGCACTACCCGACGAACCGCGGTTTCGACGAGTTCTACGGCCATCTCGCGGGCGCCACGCGCTTCATCAACCGCAGGACGGAAGGCGCCGTATCGATGTCGGCCGACGAGGAGTTCAGGAGCCGTCCGCCGGAAGACCCGCGCGCCGATCTGGTGGTCAGGGGCAGCGAGCCGCCCGCGCCGCCGGAGCGCCGGGCGGGCAACCTGATCCTGCGGGGGCCGGAGAAGACGGTGGTCGACGAGCCGACCTACATCACGGACGTCTTCGGCGACGAGTCGGTCGACTTCATCCGCCGTCACGCCGATGAGCCGTTCTTTCTCTACTCGGCGTTCAACGCGCCGCACTCGCCGTTCCAGGTGACGGAGGAGTACTACGACCGGTTCCCTGACGAGGAGCACGAACTGCGGCGGATCTACTTCGGGATGATCGCCGCCCTCGACGACGCGGTCGGCCGCATCCTGGACGCCCTGGACGAGGCGGGGGTTGCCGACAACACGCTGGTCGTCTTCCTTTCGGACAACGGCTGCGCCGGCTACTTCCCGGGCCTGTGCTCCTGCGAGCCGCTCTCCGGCGGCAAGCTGACGTACTACGAGGGCGGCGTCCGGGTGCCGTACCTGCTGCGCTGGCCGGCGGCGGTCGCGCCCGGGACCACGATCGACGCGCCGGTGTCGACGCTCGACATCCTGCCGACCGCCCTGGCCGCCGCCGGAACCGCGGCGCCCGCGGATCTCGAACTGGACGGACGCGACTTGATGCCGCTTCTCGACGGGTTGGCCGAGGCGACCGGCCACGGCCGCTTGGTCTGGCGGAACTACCCGACCGTCGCCGTCCGCAGCGGCGACATGAAGCTGATCAAGCCGAACCAGGATGCGCCCGGCGGCTTCCTTTACGACCTGTCCATCGACGTTCGGGAACAGACCGATCTGGCCCCGGAGCGACCGGAGGAGGTCGCCAACCTCGAAGCGGTCATCGAGGAGTGGCGTGCCATCACGGTGGAACCGGCCTGGACCCGACGCCGGCCGGTCGTCTACTCGATCTGCAACATCGAGCCGATCGGTTTCGAGAACTAGACGGCCGCAGGCCGTCTAGTCGCCGTCCGGCCACTGAGCGGGCACTAGGATAGGGACGTCGAAGACGCCCTTTTCCCTTGGGAGGTCACTGGCCTATGAACACGTCCCACCGCACCTTTGTCGCGCTCGCCGTGGCGCTGCTGTTGTTGTCGGCAGCTTGCGGAGCGGCCGTCGGCGAGGAGGGCTCGGGCGCCGACGAGCAGCTCGCCGCGCTGGTTGCCGAAGTCGGTCCCGACTGGGAGATCGTGACGGACTACATGAAGCGTCAACGAGAGTGGATGCAGCGCCGCCTGAACAGTCTGGGTTCGGAAGAGGGCTCCGGGAGCCCGGAGGGCGGCGAGGAGGCTTCCGGGCCGCCTGACGCGGACCGTGCCGCCGCGGCGGCGATCGCGATTCTCGAGGCGGGCGCCGCGCACGAGAGGTCGGTGGACGCTGCGCAGTTTCTGACGAATCAGGCCGCGATGACGGCAAAGGGGGATGAGTACGCCTACCGGGGAGCGAAGGCCCTTCTCGAGCACGCCCCAGACTTCGGGGCGTGGGGGATGACGCTGTCCCGGATGCACACGTTCCGGCGGTTCCGCGACGACGGCGAATCCGCCCGGCCAGGGACGGACAGGTTCTTCGAGGAACTGGCGGCCGAGGCGGATGATCCGGTGCTGCGCGCGGCCGGTCGCTACTACCTGGCTCTGGGACGGATGGCGGCCGTCAACGCGAAGGACCTGCTCGAGGAGGAGCGCGCGGCCAGAAGGGAGGCCGCTCTCGACGCCGCGGATGGGCTGAGTGCGGGCGTCGAGGACGAGCCGCTCCTGTTCGGGATGAGGATGGGCGCCGGGACCTTCGCGGATGCCGAGGCGGCCCTGATCCGCAGCATCCGGCACGCTACCGTCGGAAGTGTCGTGCCCGAGCTGACCGGCAACCGCATGGACGGTGTCGAGGAAGCGTTGTCGGACTACCGGGGCCGGGTCGTGCTCCTCGACTTCTGGGCGACCTGGTGCAAACCCTGCATCGCGGCGCTGCCAACGCTGAGGGAACTCGTCGCGGATCTGCCCGCGGATCGCTTCGTCCTTCTGGCGGTCAGCGTCGACGCGGAACTGGAGACGGCGGTCGAGTTCATGGAGAAGGAGCCGATGCCGTGGGTGAACTGGCACGTGGGAATGACGAGCGACTTGACGGGAGTCCTCGACGTCAGTGCCTTTCCCACCTACATCCTGCTCGATGAGCAGGGCCGGATCCTCGCCAGGACGAGTGGCCTGCCCGACGACTTTCTGGCCCTGATCGAAGAGACGGCGGGCTAGCGGTGCGCCGGGACCGATCCTCGCTCGTCATCGGGCTGCTGCTGGCGGCGCTCCTCGCCGGGCCCGCCGCGGGTGCCGCCCAGAGCCTCTCCGACGCGATCGCCGACGACTACAGGACCGAGCTGAAGACGCTCTTCGAGCACTTCCACCGCAATCCGGAGCTGTCCTTCCTCGAACACGAGACAGCGGCGCGGCTCGCTGACGAACTGCGCAAGTCCGGCGTCGAGGTCACGGAGGGGATCGGCCGCACCGGCATCGTCGGCCTGATGGCGAACGGCGAGGGACCGCTGGTTCTCGTGCGGGCCGACTTGGACGGCCTGCCGGTGGAGGAGAGGTCCGAGCTGCCGTATTCCTCGGCGGTCAGGCAGGTCGATCTCTCCGGCGAGGAAGTGCCGGTCATGCACGCCTGTGGCCACGACATGCACATCACGACGATGGTCGGCGTGGCGCGGCGGCTCGCCGCGATGCGCGACCAGTGGTCGGGCACGGTCATGTTCGTCGGCCAGCCGGCGGAAGAGCGGATCATGGGCGCCCGCGAAATGATCGAGGACGGCCTGTACGAGCGCTTCGGCGTACCGGACTACGCGCTGGCGCTCCACGTGTCGGCGGGGAGGCCGGCCGGGAAGATCGAGGTGCCGCCGGGCCTGCTCGCGTCGTCCTCGGACAGCGTCGACATCACGGTGTTCGGGGTCGGCGCGCACGGGGCGTCGCCGCATCGGGGCAAGGACCCGATCTACATCGCGGCGCAGCTCGTCGTCGCGCTCCAGGGCATCGTGAGCCGTGAACTCAACCCGCTCGATCCCGGCGTCGTGACGGTCGGCGCGATCCACGGCGGCTTCAAGCACAACGTGATCCCGGACCGGGTGGAACTGCAGCTCACTGTGCGGGCGAACAGGGAGGAGACGCGGGAGCAGTTGCTGTCGGCCATCGATCGGATCGCGGAGGGCGTAGGCAGAGCCGCTGGACTTCCGGCGTCGCTGCTGCCGAAGGTGGTGCGCACGAAGGAATCGACGCCGGTCACCATGAACGACCCGGAACTTGCGGTCCGGGTACGGGCCGCGATCGCCGCCGGCATGGGTGAGGACGTGTTCTTCAGGGCGCCGCCCTCGGGCATGGGTGCTGAGGATTTCGCCTACTTCCTCCGCACGGAGCACAAGGTGCCCGGCACCTACTTCAACGTCGGCGGCACGGACCCTGCCGACCTGGAAGCGGAGGCGGCCGGCGGACCGCAGGTCGCCGGCCACCATTCGCCCTTCTTCCGCATCGAGCCCGAACCCTCGATTAGGGCCGGGGTCGAGGCGATGACGCTGGCCGTCCTCGACCTGCTGCAGCCGTAGCGGTGCCCGGACCGGAAGGCCCCTTCGAAGCGATCCCCGAGTCGGCGCTCCAGGACGTGCTGGCCGAGCTCGAACGTCTCTACCCGGACGCCGACTGCGAGCTGCGCCACGAGAACGCTCTGCAGCTCCTGATCGCGACGATCCTCTCGGCCCAGTCGACCGACGTGCGGGTGAACCAGGTCACCGAGACGCTGTTCGAGCGCTATCGCAGTGCGGAGGAGTTCGCGGCCGCCGACCCGGCCGTCTTCGAGCAGGAGATCCGCAGCACCGGCTTCTTCCGCCAGAAGACGAAGAGCGTCCTCGGTGCCGCGCGGAAGATCACGGAGGTGTTCGGCGGCGACGTGCCGGACACGATGGAGGAACTGATCACCCTGCCGGGAGTGGCGCGCAAGACCGCGAACGTGGTGCTCGGCACGTGGTTCAGGAAGCCGGTCGGCGTGGTGGTCGACACTCACATCGGACGTCTGGCGCGGCGCCTGGGCATCAGTCCCGAGAAGGACGCGGTCAAGGTCGAGCGGGACCTGATGAACCGGCTGCCCCAGGGCAAGTGGATCTTCATGGGTCACGCGATCATCTGGCACGGCCGCCGCGTCTGCGCCGCGCGACGGCCCGACTGCGCGAACTGCACGCTGGCCGACTGGTGCCCGCGCAACGGCCTGGCGGACTGTTAGGCTGCCGCGGTTCACCATGGAGTCGATCGCCACGACCGGACGGGCGCTTCGCCTGGCAGCCGCAGGCGTGCTGGCAGCGCTGCCGCTCCTTGCCGGTCCTCCCCCGGAGCCGCCTCCCTTCTACGCCATCGAGGGCGTGCGGGTCGAGGTCGGCGACGGCACGGTCCTGGAGCGCGCGACGGTCGTCATCGAGAACGGCACGATCACTGCCGTTGCCGAGGACGCGGCGATCCCGGCGTACGCCTGGGTCATCGATGGCGACGGACTCACCGTCTACCCGGGCCTGATCGACGCGATGGGCAGGCTGCCGCAGCCGCGGCGGCCTCCCGGTGGGCCGGGAGCAGGCGCGCCGGGGCCGGGGGGTCAGCGGCGGCGGCCGGATCCCGACCGGGCCCTGCCGCGCGGTCCGGAGGACCGTCCGCAGACGACGCCCTGGAAGCGGGCCGCCGACGACCTGGCACTGGACGCGGAGGCGGTCGAGGCCTGGCGGAAGGCGGGTTTCACCTCGATCGCAGCAAGGCCGGGCGACGGGCTGTTTCCGGGCCGGCTGTCGTTGGTTCGGCTGGGCGCTCCCGACCGCGATCCGGAACACCAGGTGGTCGCCCCCGCACTGGCCCAGATGGCAACGCTCAGCAGCGGCGGCGGCTTCGGCTCCTACCCCGGGTCGCTGATGGGCAGGGTCGCCTACTTCCGGCAAACACTGCTGGACGCGGCTCACTACGCCGCCGCGGTCGCCGCCTACGAGGCCGATCCCGCAGGTTGGCGGCGGCCCGACTTCGATCGAACCCTGGCGCCTCTGGCGAGCGTCGCCTCGGGCGAGGAACGGATCCTTCTGCCGGGTTCCAGCGCGGTCGAGATCGACCGGGCGCTCCGCCTCGCCGAGGAGTTCGGTCTCGACTTCACGATCTACGGCGGTCAGGAGGGTTACCGGCGGGCCGGCGAACTCGCGGATGCCGGCGTGGCGGTGCTGGTCGACGTCGACTGGCCGAAGCCGCTGCCGGAGCGCGAGCGGGATCCGGACGCTGACCGGCCGCTCCGCGAGGTTCTTCACGAACGGCTGGCGCCGACGACACCGGTCGAACTGGCCGAGGCGGGTGTCCGCTTCGCGCTCAGTTCCGGCGGCGCGGAAGGTGCCGCCGACTTCCTGGCGGGCGTGCGCCGGGCCATCGAGGGAGGCCTCGAACCGGCCCGGGCGCTGGCGGCGCTCACCTGGGACGCGGCGGCGGTCCACGGCCTGGATGACCGGATCGGCACCGTAGCCGCGGGAATGGCGGCCGACCTCGTGCTGGCCGACGGTTACCCCTGGCAGGAGTCGGCGCGAGTCGAGGCGGTGTTTGTCGACGGCGTCCGGTATTCCGTCTCGGACGGTGAAGAGGCCGAAGACGACGGTGAGGATGGCGAGAGCGCTCAGGAGGCCGATTCGGTCGGGGAGCCGGACGAGGCGCGGCCGCGAGGACGCCGCGGTCCCGGTGGTCCCGGCGGTCGCCGCGGCGGGTCGAGCGAGGCGCCCGCGCCGATGCGGCTGGCCGAGGTCGCGGCGAGGTACGCGGAAGTCGCCGGCGACGGGATTGTGCCGATGAACGGTCCCTACCGCGAGGACGCCGCGCTGGCGATCGTCGGCGGGACAGTGCTCACGATGGCCGGCGAGACGATCGAGAACGGCACGGTCGTCGTGCGGGACGGTCGGATCGCCGAGGTCGGCAGCGGCGTCAGGCCGCCGGCCGGGGCGCACGTGATCGATGCCGACGCCGGCTACGTCATCCCGGGCATCTTCGACGCCCACTCGCACATCTCGACCGCGGAGGGCATCAACGAGGGCAGCCTGGCGGTGACCTCGATGGCGCGGATCCAGGACGTGGTCGATCCGACCGACGTCGCGATCTACCGGGCGCTCGCCGGCGGCGTCACGACGGTGAACGTGCTCCACGGCAGCGCGAATCCGATCGGCGGCCAGAACCAGCTATTGAAGCTCCGCTGGGGCGAGAATGCGGACGGTCTGCGGTTCGAGGGCGTGCCTACGGGCATCAAGTTCGCGCTTGGCGAGAACCCGAAGCGGTCACGGTCCTTCGGCCCGGGGCCGCGCCGCTACCCGGCGACCCGGATGGGCGTTCTCGACGTCATCCGGGAGGCGTTCACGCGGGCCGCGGAGTACCGGGACGCGTGGACGCGCCACCGAGAGGCGGAAGCCGCCGGTCAGCGCAGCCGCCCGCCCGCGCGGGATCTGGAGCTCGAGCCGCTGGTCGAGATTCTGGAGGGCGAGCGGCTGGTGCACGCCCACAGCTACCGGGCCGACGAGATCCTCCAGTTGCTGCGGCTGGCGGAGGAACTCGGATTCCGGATCGCCACGTTGCAGCACGTGCTGGAGGGCTACCGCGTGGCGGACGAGATCGCGGCCCACGGCGCCGGCGCCTCCACTTTCTCCGACTGGTGGGCCTACAAGGTCGAGGCCTATGAGGCGATTCCGCACAACGCGGCCCTGATGGCGGATCGCGGCGTCCTGGTCTCGGTCAACTCGGACGACGCGGAGGAGATGCGCCACCTGAACCACGAGGCGGCCAAGGCGGTCAGGTGGGGCGGCCTCTCCGACGATGAGGCGCTGGCCCTGGTCACGATCAACCCCGCCCGCCAGTTCGGGATCGACGACCGCATCGGTTCGATCGAGGTCGGCAAGGACGCCGATCTCGTGATCTACGACCGGCATCCGCTGAGTTCCTACGCCGTGGTGCAGACGACCCTGGTGGACGGAAAGGTCTATTTCGACCGCGAACTGGACCGGCGCCGGCGGGAGCAGTTGGCTGCGCTCGAGCAGTCGTTGACCGAACCGGCAAGTGACGACGGCGGAGACGAGCCGTGACCGGCGGGTACGGCAGGATCGCGGCGGGACTGCTGGCGCTGGCCCTGGTGGCGTTCGCCGCGGCGGCGTCGGCGCAGACGCTGGCGATCGAGGGCGGCACGGTACATCCTGTTTCGGGCGCTGCCTACACCGGCACGGTCGTCGTGCGGGATGGCGTGATCGAGGCGACCGGACCGGACGTCGCCGTGCCCGGGGATGTCGAAGTGATCGACGCCCGCGGCCTCCACCTCTATCCCGGTCTGTTCAATGCCTGGACGGTCCTCGGACTGATCGAGATCGACTCGGTTCCCGCCACGCTGGATCAGGCGGAGCTGGGCGACACCCCGCACCTGCTGGCGGTCGAGGGGGTTCATCCGGCGAGCGAGATCATTCCGGTGACCAGGGAGAACGGCACCACGCACGCGTTGACGGCGCCCAGCGGCGGACCGTGGGCCGGCCAGGCGTCGGTGATCCTCCTCGACGGCTGGACGGTGGAGGAGATGGAGGTCGAGAAGAGCGTCGGCGTGGTGCTCGAATGGCCGAGCCTCGAGACCCGCGAGTTCGACTTCTCGACCTTCAGCGTTCGGGAGAAGAAGTTCTCCGAGGCGAAGCGGGACTACGACCGGACGGTGGACGAGCTCGGCGACTGGATCGAGGCGGCGCGGCAGTACGACCACGCTCGCTCGAACGCCGGTTTCGCGGCGGCGGTGGAGCAGGATCACGGCCTGGAGGCCGTGGCCGGCGTGGTGCGGGGCGATCTTCCGCTGCTCGTCGTTGCCGATCGGGCCCGGGCCATCCGTGACGCGGTCGCGTTCGCGGAAGAGCATGGTTTGCGGCTCGTGCTGGCCTCGGGACGCCACGCGGTGAAGGAGGCGGACCTGCTCGCCGAGAAGAAGGTGCCGATCATCCTGAACTCGGTTCAGGCGCTGCCGGTCGACGAGGACGATCCGTACGATGGCCCCTTCGCGGCCCCGGGCGAACTCCATCGCGCCGGCGTTCGGATCGCGTTCGGCACGTTCGACGCGTCGAGCGCCCGCGTCCTGCCCTACGAGGCAGCCACGGCCGTCGCCTTCGGTCTCGAACGGGAGGCAGCGCTCCGGGCGCTGACGCTGGGCGCGGCGGAGATCCTCGGGCTGGACGATCGTCTGGGCTCGATCGATCCCGGGAAGTGGGCGAACCTGATTGTCACCGACGGCGACCCGCTGGAGGTGCGGACCGTGGTTCGGCACGTGATCGTCCGTGGCCGCGACGTGAGCCTCTCGAACCGCCACAGCCGCTCGTACGAGCTGTACCGTAGCCGGCCGGCGCCTCCGTAGCCACCAAGCGGAGCCGGCCTGACGGCCAGCGGCCGCAGCCCTAGGGCTCCTGGTTGGACTCCGTCTGCTGCTCCTGCGCCTGGAGCATCTCGACAACGCGCTGGGTCAGGTCGACCCGGGCGCTGGCGTGGAGCACGCCGCCGATGCTGGCGTTGAGGATCAGGTCGTAGCCGTTCTCGTCGATCAACTGCTGAACGATCGGACGCAGGCGTTCGTTGATCTGCTGCAGCGTTTCTTCCTGTCGCTTCGCCGCGCGGCGTTCGGCGTCGTTGGCCAGGCGCTGGGATTCGCGTTGCAGGTCCTCGATCTGGTGCTGGATGCTCCGCAGTTCGTCCGGCCCCCTGCCGGTGGCGCTCTGGCGCAGCGCCTCGACGCGGCCGGCGTTGGCTTCCAGCGCGGTCCGCGTCTCCGTCTCGATCTGCTGGAGGAACTCCGCGAGCGCTCTCCCTTCACGAGCTTCGGCGACGACTAGTTCGACGTTGATCGAGGCAACGCGGGTTGCCTCCTGGGCGTGGAGCGCCGGCAAGACGGCGGCCGTCAGGAGGGCGGCGAGCGAGCAGACGATGAGGCGGCGACTGGTCATTTGGTCTCTCCACCGGGGGTGTAGATCGGCATCGGGAAGGGCGTCACTTTCCGGCTCTCCGGCCGCTCGACGTCCCGTATTCGGGCGGTCCCCTGCTTGGTGACCTGGTCGATGCGCAGGACGGAGTGCATGGGCAGGTAGGTCCGCTGGACGCCCTTGAACTCGCGCTGGAGCCGTTCTTCCGAGGGGTCGACGACGACCTGGGTCTTCTCTCCGAACACGAGTTCGCCGATCTCGACGAAGCCGAGCAGGCCGCCCTGCGAGACCGAGCAGGCGTAGACCTCGTAGATCTCGCCTTGACTCACGAAGGTCACCCGGTAGATCAGGTCGTCGGGCACGGGCTACTTGGGTTGCTGGAGTTTGGCGAAAGCGGCCGCCATCACGTTCAGGCCGCTCGATTCCTTCTGGCGCTGGCGGTACTTCTTGTAATCCGTCTTGGTGCCGCCGAGTTGCGATCCGAGTGGCGCCAGACCCAGGCGGCGACGCTTCCGGTCGATGCTCTCGATCATTACCTTGATCTCGCGACCGGGGTGATACGCGCGCCGGGCCAGGTTTCCGTCGGCCCCCTTCACCGCCGACATCGGCAGGAGCCCGGTGAGCCCGGGCTCGAGTTCGACGAAGATGCCGAAGCGGGACACCTGCTCCACCTTGCCTTCGACCTCGGCACCCTCGACGTACTGCTTGCCGAGATCCTTCCAGGGGTCGCTAGCCGGCACTTCGCGCAGCGAGAGGGCGATCCGCCGCCGTCTCGGGGCGACTTCGACGACCCAGCCCTCGATCTTTTCCCCGACGGCGAACTCCGGCGCGCTCATCGACTTGCCGATGGGAAGCTGGGAGGTGTGAATGAGGCCGTCGAGGCCTGGCGCCAGTTCCACGAAGAGACCGAACTCGCTGTGCCGGACCACCTTGCCCTTGAACTGTTCGCCGGCGGTGAAGCTCTTCGCCGTCTCCTTCCAGGGGTCGGCCTCCAGCGCCTTCATGGACAGCGAGATGCGCGAGCTGCGCTTGCCGTTCTTCTTCTCGATCTTAGTCACCACGGCTTCCACGCGCTGTCCGACCTTCAACAGGTCGCCGGGCTCTCCCGACCGGGTCCGGGAGATCTGGGTCCGGTGAACGAGGCCGCCGATTCCGCCGCCGAGATCGACGAAGGCGCCGAAGTCGGTCACCGAGGTCACCTTGCCGCTGACGGGCTCGCGGGATTCCTGCTTGGCGCGAATCTCGTCGAGCGCGCGCTTGCGCTCGTTGCGGATCGCGGGTCGCCGCGTCAGCACGATCCGCCGCCCCGCCTCCTTGATCTCGAGGACGTGGAAGGTGTACGTGTTGTTCACGTACTGCGCCGGCGGTTTGGGCCGGTTGCCGAGTTCCATCAGCGATCGCGGACAGAACGTCGTGACGCCTTCCGAGACGATGTGGAATCCGCCCTTGTTCCAGCCGATGACCTTGCCCTCCACCGGGTTCTTCGCTTCGAGGGCGGCGGCGAAGGGAACAGCGGACGGTGCCAGTGGCGCCGGCTCTTCGACGGCCGCTTCTGCCGCAGCCGGCGGCTGCGCTTCGACCGGGGTATCAGCAGTCGGCTGTTCCGCGGTCTCCGCTTCGACGGCTGGCGGCAACTCGACCTCGGCTTCAGACCGCGGCTGCTCTCCCGCCTCGGCCTCGGTGGTCGGCTCTTCTTCCGCTTCGGCGGCGGGCGCGGTTTCCACGTCGGGCTCGCCCTGCACCTCTGTCGCGGCTGCTTCGATCAACTCTGTTTCAGGTTCGACGGGAGGAGTCTCTTCCGGCGTTGCCGCCACGGTTTCGGCGGGCGCGGCCTCCACCGGCGCGGCCTCCACGGCGGCTTCATCCTCCGACGGCGGCTGAGCGAGCGCGTGATCGTTCGTCTCAGTCATGGTGAGGAGGAGGAGAAGGGGCCGCGGCTTCGGGGCGCGGCGGCGGCGTTTGGCCGGAGGGAGATTGTAGCACCGCGACCAAAGAGAAGGGCCCTGCCGAAGCAGGGCCCTTGAGTCGTGGGTCCGGAGACCGGGTCAGGCGATGTCGATCTTCCTCGCCTTCGCCTCCTCGGCCTTGGGGATGGTGATGTTCAGTACCCCGTGCTCGAACTCGGCACTCACCGCCGAGACGTCGACGTCGCTCGGCAGGTTGAAGCGCCGCGCGAAGCGGCCGTAGACGCGCTCGACCCGGTCGGCGGTCGCGCCCTCGTGGCCGGCCTGGCGCTCGCCCGAGAGGGTCAGGGTGTGGTCCTCGACCGTGAGATCGATGTCGGCCTTGGTCAGGCCGGGGAGATCGACGGCGAGACGGTACGCCTCGTCGGTCTGGGTGAGGTCCGCGGCCGGCCACCAGGTCATGGCGGCGGACTCGGCCCCGTCGTGGCCGGCCACGCGGTTCAGGACGGGCGGGAAGAAGTCGTCGAGCAGCGCCTTGCCGAAGAGCGGCTCGAAGGCCCCGATCAGGGGACGGTGAAACGGAGTGTGGCGAATCAGGCTGCGGGTCATTGTGGTTGTCCTCCTTGAGGTTGATTCGTTCGATCCAGGCGCCGGCGCTGGTTTCTGCTGCCGACGACTCAGGATTATGAGTCAAGAAGAAGCAGATGTCAATTATCTGACTGCGAGAAAGTCAACTTTCAGTTCGGCACCGTTACGCCGGTGACGGCGCCCAGCGTAGGGCCGATCTCGGCGTGGAGGACGAGGTCGGCGATGCTGTCGAGGTCGGTGGCTTCGCGGTTCAGGATGACGAGCCTGGCGCCGCTCTGCTTCGCCAGCGCCGGGAAGCCGGCCGCCGGATAGACGACGAGCGAACTGCCGATGGCGAGGAAGAGGTCGGCGGCCAGCGTCGCTTCGTGGGCGCGGCGCATCGCCTCTTCCGGCATCGCTTGGCCGAAGGAGATCGTGGCCGTCTTGATGATGCCGCCACAGGCGTCGCCGGCCAGGTTCTGCCGTGAGCAGACGGGCAGTTCCTCCCGCTCTCTGAAGGCGGCGACGATGGGCCCGAGCTCGTAACGCTTGCGGCACTCGAGGCACGCCGCGTAGGTCGCGTTGCCGTGAAGCTCGATCACCTCGTCGTCAGGGATTCCCGATTCCTGGTGCAGGCCGTCCACGTTCTGCGTGATCACGGCGAGGAGCTTTCCCATGCGCCGGAGCTCGGCCAGGGCCAGATGACCGCGGTTCGGCTTCGCCTGGCCGATCGTGCGGTCGCTACCGATCTTGCGCCGCCAGGATTCGCGCCGTGCGTCTTCCGAGGCCATGAACTCGCTGAAGTCGATCGGCCGGTACTTGGTCCAGATTCCGCCCGGGCTCCGGAAGTCCGGGATGCCGGATTCCGTGCTGATTCCCGCGCCCGTGAACGCGACGATCCGGGATGCTTCCTTGAGCATGTGTTGGAGGTCCTGTAGCTGGTTCATAGCGTTTTGCGCCTCGCTTCGTAGATCAGGCGTTCGAGCTCCTGCGCTTGGCTCATTCGTGTCTCCAGGTTTCTTTTTCGACCGGCTCGGCGAGTCTACGGACTGTTCTCTACCGACCGGTCGGTCTGTTACACTGCCCGCCTGCCCATCGCGAACTGGGCCCGCCATGAAGCTGGATCAAGCCGGCCACGCCGGAGGATAGAGGGTCAGTATGTCTTTTCACGCCTTTTCCGGGACCGACACCTACCTTGCATCGCCCGAACTGAGGGACTCGGTGAATGTCGCCTCGGCTCTCGAGAAGCCGCTCCTCGTGCGGGGCGAGCCAGGCACCGGCAAGACGGTGCTCGCCGAGGCGATCGCCGAGAACCTGGTCATGCCACTCCTGACCTGGAACATCAAGTCGACGAGCAAGGCCCAGGAGGGCCTGTACGTGTACGACACGGTGCAGCGGCTGAACGACGCCCGCTTCGGCGACAAGGACATCACCGACATCTCGCAGTACATCAAGTACGGTCCCCTCGGCCAGTCCTTCCTCGCGGACCAGCGGGTGGTCCTGTTGATCGACGAGATCGACAAGGCGGACATGGAGTTCCCGAACGACCTGCTGCACGAGCTGGACCGGATGAGCTTCTTCGTCCACGAGACGGGCAAGCAGCACTCCGCGAAGTTTCGCCCGATCGTCGTCATCACGTCGAACAACGAGAAGGAACTGCCGGACGCCTTCCTGCGCCGCTGCGTGTTCCACTACATCGCCTTCCCGGACAAGGCGGAGATGGAGGACATCATCCGTGTCCACCACCCGGACGTCGAAGCCGAGTTGCTGCGGCAGGTGCTGCTTCGGTTCTACTGGCTCCGCGATCTGCCCGAGCTGCGCAAGAAGCCGTCGACCAGCGAGCTGATCGACTGGATCGCCGCGCTGCGCCGCGGCGGCGTGAGCACGGAGTCGATCGAGAGTGAGCTGCCCTTCCTGGGTGTGCTGATGAAGCGGGAGAACGATCTGGAGGCCGTGATGGCCGCCCACCGCAGGGGCCGCGTAAACTGATCCCCGTCCACGAGGCTTGACCAGAGCCCGAACCGATGTTCGTCGACTTCTTCTACCACCTGAGGGGCTACGGCCTGAAGGTGACGATCACCGAGTGGCTGTCGCTGATGAAGGCGCTGGCGATCGGTCACAGCCGGGCGGACCTGCACGTCTTCTACAACCTGGCCCGTTGCCTGATGGTCAAGCGGGAGGCGGACTTCGACAACTACGACCGCGCCTTCGCCTCGTTCTTCATGGGCGTGGAAAACCACTTCGACATCAGCGATGAGCTGCTGGAGTGGCTGTCCAAGCCGGAACTGCCGCGGGAGTTGACGGACGAGGAGCGCGCGAAGCTTGAGGCGCTCGACCTGGACGAACTCCGCGAGCGCTTCAAGGAACTTCTCGACGAGCAGAAGGAGCGCCACGACGGCGGCAACCGCTGGATCGGGACGGGCGGGATGTCGCCCTTCGGCCACGGCGGCGAGCACCCGACGGGGGTTCGGATCGGCGGCGCCGGCGGCGGCCGTTCGGCGGTTCAGGTGGCGACCGACCGCCGCTTCCGCAACCTGCGCTCGGACCGCATCCTGGACACCCGGCAGATCGGGCTGGCGCTGCGCCGGCTGCGCAAGCTGGACAAGGACGAGGGACCCGAAGAACTCGACATCGACGAGACGATCGACAGCAGCGCCCGCAACGCGGGTGAGATCGACCTCGTGTTCCGGCCGCCCAAGCGCAACCGGATCAAACTGCTGCTACTGATCGACGTCGGCGGTTCGATGGACCCGCACACTCTGCTCTGCGAGCGGCTGTTCTCCGCCGCGCACAAGGCGAACCACTTCAAGAAGTTCGAGTTCAAGTTCTTCCACAACTGCGTGTACGAGAACCTGTACACGGACATCAGCCGCTGGAAGGGCGAACCGACCTCCCGGATCCTGAAGCGCCGGGACCACACGTGGTCGGTGTGCCTGGTCGGGGACGCCTGGATGAGTCCGTACGAGCTGACCCACACCGGCGGCGCGATCGACTACTACCACACGAACCAGGTCACCGGCCTCGACTGGCTCCGCAAGTTCCGCGACCGCTGCCCGAACTCGATCTGGCTCAACCCGGAACCCCGGCGCATCTGGAACGCGCCGACCATTCACCTGATCCGGCAGGTGTTTCCGATGTTCGAGTTGACCATCGACGGTCTGACCGAGGGCATCGACGTGCTCCGGGGCATCCGGCCGAATCGCGCTCTGGCCGCCTGAGCCGGGCGACGCCTCGCGGTCGCGCCGCCGCGACGCCGGAATGACGGCCGGATCCGAGGGGTTACACTGTCCCAATGGACGACAAGCCTACCGGCGGGGACCAGCCGGAGGAGCACGAGCCGGATGTTGGCGGTCCGCGCTTCGATCTGCCGCTGGACCTGAGCGGGGAGAGGAGCGGCCCTTCGGAAGAAGAGCCTGCCGAACGTTCCGGCACGGTGGCGGTCATCGTCATCGCGGCCGTGATCGCGATCGGCGCGGCAGTCGTCCTCTGGTGGTGGTACACGAGTCGCGGGGCTGGCGCGAACGGCGAAGGCGCGGCGGAGGCCCCGGCCGCCGCCGTCGAACCGGCGGTCCCCGAACCGGCGGCCGAATCCGAAGCGCCCGCCGCGTCGACGGGCCCGGAACCCGAGCCTCCACCGGACCTCGCGGGGAGCGACTCCGTGGTTCGGGAGATCGTCGGCGCTCTGTCCAGACACGCGGAGTGGGTCGCCTGGCTCGCGCCCGAGGAGCTGGCGATCAGCTTCGTGCGGTCGGTGGGCGCCGTGGCCTACGACGAGCCGCCCCAGAACGGCCTGGAGCTGCTACGGCCCGAAGACGGCTTCAGCGTCGTCCGGCGCGGGCAGCGCTTCTATCCGGCGGGGACGAGCTACCGCCGCTATGACCTGGCTGTTGAAGTGTTCGATTCGATCGACGTGGCCGGTGCAGCCGGCGCCTACGAGCGGCTTGAGCCGCTGCTCGAGCGGGCGCACGACGAACTCGGGTATCCGGGCGAGTTCGGCGACACGCTCGAACTTGCCGTGACCAAGCTGTTGGCGACGCCGATTCCGGACGGGCCGCCCGAGCTTCGTCTGCGGGTGATCAGCTTCGAGTACGTCGATCCCGGGCTCGAGGGTTTGAACCCGGCTCAGAAGCTACTGCTGCGCCTTGGGCCGGAGAACGGCGAGCGGGTACGGTCCAAGGTCAGGGAACTCTACGGGGCGCTCGAGTAGCGGGGTTCAGGGCCCGGCGCTGGGCCTCGGCATACCGGGGCAGCATCGCGTCATGGATCGCCGCCGCTTCCGGCCGGGGCTCGGCCGAGGGACCGGGTTCGCCCGCGGGCGGCAGCGGGCACGGTCGCCGACCGGTGGCGCGCAGGGCGGCGCCGAGGGCGGCGCCGTCCGATACCTCGAGGCTCTCGACGCGACAGCCGAGAACGTCGGCGGCGATCTGCAGGAGTTCACGGTTCCGCGAGCCGCCGCCGGTGGCGACGATCCTCGTCGGCCGGGTCGCCATCCACTCGGAGTTGAGGCGCATCGCCAGGAACTGGCCTTCGACCACTGCCCGGCAGTTCCGGGCGGCATGTTCGGGCCCGTCGGTTAGTCCGCCCAGCCGGACGACGCGGGGCGACGCCACGCGCGGCACGATCTCGGGCTCGAACCAGGGCAGCATCATCAGCCCATCGTTCCCCGGCGGCGTTGCCCGCAGCGCGGCGTCGAAGCCCGGCCAATCCAGGCCGTACCGGTCCCGCACCGCCTCGCGCGCCAGGGAACCATTGCGGAAACAGACCAGGCTCATCGGGTGACCGTTCGGTGCGATGAACACATGGCCGTTGGCATCCGGGTCGACGGCGACGGCTTTCAGAAGCCCGAAGTACGTGTCGCTCGTGCCCAGACTGAGGACCGCTTCGCCCGGTTCGCGAACGCCGACGCCGACCAGGGAGCAGGGATTGTCGC
This sequence comes from Acidobacteriota bacterium, assembly GCA_028875725.1. Lineage (NCBI taxonomy): Bacteria > Pseudomonadati > Acidobacteriota > Acidobacteriota bacterium. Next base: position 27,128 of record JAPPCR010000007.1, on the reverse strand, counting down.
CCGAGCCGGCGACGACCTGGGCGTCGGCCGGGATGCCGTATCTGGAGACGAAGTAGGGGGCGACGTTCCCGACGATCGTCCACGGCGGACAGGGCGGGGCCAGCCTGCGGTCGAGACCTTCGGCCGTCGCAGTCATCGCGGCCTCGGACCATTGAAGCCGCCGGATGTCGAGCAGGTTCATGCCCGAGCCATCGCCGTGGTCGATCGGCGCGAGCCTGCCGGCCAGTACGGACGTGACGAAGGAACTGACCAGGCAGACATGAGCTGTGTCGGCCCATGCTTCCGGCTCGGTCCGGGCGAAACGACGGATCTGGGGGCCGGTGAAGCGCTCGAAGGTGTCGCTGCCGGTCAGTTCGGCGGTTGCGGCGGCGCCGCCGAGTGCGTGCCGGATATCAGCGCACTCGCGCGCGGTCGAGGAGTCGGTCCAGATCGGTGCTTCGACGCGGGACAGGACGGACTCGATCTGTTCGCCGAGCCTTCGGTCCGCGGTCAGAGACTGAAGGACAACCTCTGCGCCTGGTCGGAGGTAGACGGAACCGTGCTGCTGGCCGGACACCGATACGCCGCGGATATCGCGGCAGGCCTCGGCACCCAGCTTCTCGAACGCCAGATCCAGGGCGTCGAGCCACATGCACGGCGGTACCCGGCCGACCGTCGGATCATCGTTCGGAAGCTGGCCGTTGACGGTACCGTACGCCGGCAGTTCCGAGTCGTAGTGGACTCCAACGCGGCAGACGATGCCTTCCGCGCGATCCTCGCCATCGCCATCCGGCTTCGGCGCCTCCACCATGATGGCGGTCAGGCTCTGGGTGCCGACGTCGATCCCGAGGTAGAAGGCGCCGCCGCTCACTCGATGCGTGTGCTGTACAGGTAGTCGTTCAGGATGCTCTCGAGCTCTTCCTGGCGGCCGCTCGTCTTGGGCGGCTCGCCGAGGCTGCCGGCCCACTGCTCGAGCTCCTCGAGGGTCGTGTCGCCGGCGAGCGCCTTGCGTCCCAGGCCGCGGCGGTAGCCGGCGTAGCGCTGGCGGATTCGCTTGCCGGCCAAGCCGAGCACGCCGTCCTTCCGGATGCGCTCGACGATCAGCAGCGCCCTGGCGAAGATGTCCATCGAGGCGACGTGGGCGTAGAACAGATCGACCGTGTCGAACGATCCCCGCCGGACCTTGGCGTCGAAGTTCAGGCCGCCCCAGCGGAGCCCCCCCTGGCCGCGGATGATGAGCAGCGCCAGGACGCACTCGCGCAGGCTCATCGCGAAGTTGTCCGTGTCCCAGCCGACGCCCTCGAGGCCGCGGTTGATGTCGACGCTGCCGAGCATGCGGGCCCCCGCCGCCGTCGCCAGCTCGTGCTCGAACGAATGGGTGGCCAGGGTCGCGTGGTTCGCCTCGACATTCAGCAGGAAGTCGTCCGTCAGGTCGAACTCGCGCAGGAAGTTCAGGCAGTGGCCGCAGTCGAAGTCGTACTGGTGGACCGACGGCTCCTTCGCCTTGGGTTCGAGAAAGAACTTGCCCTTGAAGCCCTGGCGGCGCGCGTAGTCGACGGCGAGCCGCAGGAAGGCGGCCATCTGCTCGCGCTCGCGGCGCATGTCCGTATTGATCAGGGACGTGTAGCCCTCGCGGCCGCCCCAGAACACGTAACCAGTGCCTCCGAGTGCGATCGTCGCGTCGATCGCGCGGCGCACCTGGGCGGCGGCGTGGGCGAAGACGCGGGGGTCGGGGTTGGTCGCCGCGCCGTGCGTGTAGCGCGGGTGGCCGAACAGGTTGGCGGTGCCCCAGAGCAGCTTGACGCCGGTCTCCCGCTGCCGGATCCTGGCGAGTTGGACGATCTCCTCGAGGTACTCGTTGCTCTCGGCGATCGACCGGCCTTCCGGGGCGATGTCCCGGTCGTGGAAGCAGTAGTAGCGCACGCCGAGCTTGGTGAAGAACTCGAACGCCGCGTTCAGGGTGCGGACGGCGACCTCGATCTCCGTCGGCGCGTGGTTCCAGGGCCGGTCGTACACGGGATCCGGCCCGAAGGGGTCCTGGCCGCCGCCCTTGAAGGTGTGCCAGTAGGCGACGGCGAACTTCAGGTGCCGCTCCATCGTCCGGTTGCCGACCTTCCGGTCGCGGTCGTAGTACTTGAACGCCAGCGGTTCGTGGCTGTCCGGCCCGTGGAAGGGGATCGGCTTGGTGACCTCGGGGAAGAAGGGCGTCATCTCGGGGCTCGCTCCGCGTTTCGTCAGTTGTCTTCGAAGGCGGCGTCGAAGGCGATCTCGGAGGGGGCGAAGTCGAGCGCCCTGACGAACTCGGCCGCTTCGGCGGCGCCGTGCTCGCGGTCCATGCCGGAGTCCTCCCACTCGACCGAGAGCGGACCGGCGTAGCCGATGTCGTTCAGTGCCCGGATGATCTCCTCGAAGTCGACCGAGCCGCGGCCTGGCGACCGGAAGTCCCAGAACCGGCGGTGGTCGCCAAAGTTCGTGTGGCCGCCAAAGACGCCGCACGGTTTCGGCTGGTCCGACCACCAGGCGTCCTTGATGTGGACGTGGAAGATCCGGTCGCTGAAACGGCGGATGAAGTCCACGTAGTCGACGCCCTGATAGCCGAGATGACTCGGGTCGTAGTTGAAACCGAACGCGGGGTGGCCGCCCAGAGCCTCGATTGCGCGCTCGGCGCTCACCGTGTCGAAGGCGATCTCGGTCGGGTGGACCTCCAGGCCGAAGCGCACGCCGAGCTCCCGGTAGGCGTCGAGGATCGGCGTCCAGCGGGCCGCGAAGTTGGCAAAGCCGTCGTCGATCATCGAAGGCGGCACCGGCGGGAAGGAGTAGAGCAGGTGCCAGATCGGGCTGCCGGTGAAGCCGTTGACGACCGAGAGCCCCAGGGCCTTCGCGGCTTCCCCGGTACGGATCATCTCGTCGGCGGCGCGCTTGCGAACGTCTTCCGGATCGCCGTCGCCCCAGACGTGGGGAGGCAGGATCGCCTCGTGGCGGGCGTCGATCCGGTCGCAGACCGCCTGGCCGACCAAATGGTTGCTGATCGCGTGGAGCTCGAGATCGTTCGAGGCGAGCAACTCACGTCGGGAAGACGCGTAGGCTCGATCGCAGCGATCGACCTCCACATGATCACCCCAGCAGGCGAGTTCCACGCCGTCATAACCGAGGTCTCGCGCCAGGGGGCAGAGCTCGGCGACGGGCAGGTCGGCCCACTGGCCGGTGAACAGGGTAACGGGTCGGGCCACGGTGCGTCTCCTACGGGTTACTGCCGCGTGAGGCCGGCATGCTGAGCCACTTCTGGTCGCAACAGCTGCTTGCGACGACGGTCTCGATGAACTGCATTCCGCGCAGGCCGTCGTACACGGTGGGGAAGTCGAGCATCGTCGCGCCGGGCTCGACGCCGCGACGGCGGCAGTCGAGCGTCTGCGCGAAGTTCCGGTAGAGGTTGGCGAAGGCCTCGAGGAAGCCCTCGGGATGGCCGGCCGGCAATCTGGTGTGTGCCGCCGCGTCGTCTGAGAGCCCCTGGCTCGATGTGCGCAGCACCTCGCGTGGCCGGTCGAGCCACTTGAGGACCAGGGTGTTCGGTTCCTCCTGGTACCACTCCAGGCCGCCCAGCTCGCCGTAGACGCGGATCGCCAGGGCGTTCTCCTCGTCGATCGAGATCTGGGAGGCATAGAGGACCCCCCGGGCTCCGTTGTCGAAGCGGAGCAGCACGTTGCCGTCGTCCTCCAGCAGGCGGCCGTCGACGAAAGTCGTCAGGTCGGCGCAGAGCGACTCGATCCGCAACCCGGTGATCGCCTCGGCCAGGTTCTCGGCGTGCGTCCCGATGTCGCCGATGCAGCAGGAGATCCCCGCCCGTTCCGGGTCCGTCCGCCAGTCCGCCTGCTTCTGACCCTCCGACTCGAGCCGGGTGGCGAGCCAGCCCTGGGGGTACTCGACGACGATCTTGCGGATCCTGCCGAGCTGCCCGCTGCGGACGCGGTGACGGGCCTCCTTGACCATCGGGTAGCCGGTGTAGTTGTGGGTCAGGCCGAAGACCAGACCGGTCCGCTCGACGAGCTCGACCAGGGCTTCGGCCTCGGCCGCCGATTTCGTCATCGGCTTGTCGCTCATCACGTGGAAGCCGGCTTCGAGCGCCGCCCTGGCGACCGGGAAGTGCATGTGGTTCGGGGTGACGATGGAGACGAAGTCCATCCGTTCGGCCGGGTCCCGGGCTGCCTCGCCCGCCATCATCTCCTGGTACGTGCCGTAACACCGTTCGGGCGGCAGGAACAGGTCTGCGCCGGAGGCCCTGGAGCGTTCGGGGTCCGAGCTGAAGGCGCCGCAGACGAGTTCGATCAGGCCGTCCAGGCCGGCCGCCATGCGGTGGACGGCGCCGATGAAGGCGCCCTGGCCGCCGCCGACCATGCCCATGCGGATTCTCCGTTCCATCGCGCGCTCCCTGTTCGTGCGATCCGGGAGCGTACCGCAAAGGAAGGCGCGTTTGGCGCTACTCGGCCGACGCCAACTGGGCCCCTTCTTCGATCGCGTACAGCTCCGAGCGGGTCGCCACGTAGAGGACGCCGTCCTTGGCGAAAGGTGTCGTGTAGACCGCCCCCTCCATGAACACCTCGTTGATCAGGTTCTCTTCGCGACCGGTCGCGAGGATCGCGACCTCGCCGTCCTCGTCGCCGATGTAGATCTTGCCGTCGACGACGAAGGTCGAACCCCAGATCGCCGCGTAGGTGTGGTGCATCCACTGGAGCTCGCCGGTCTCCTCGTCGAAGCAGTAGACGTGGCCCGAGAGGTCGGCGATGTAGACGAGGCCGTCGTGAACGGCCGCGGTCGACATCGTTCGCTGGAAGTCCTCACCGCCGACGTGCCAGATCGTGCCCGTCTCCGTGATGTCGCCGGTTCCGGAGGCGTCGATCTTGTAGAAGTGTCCGGGACCCTCGCCGTGCTCCGGATCCTGGCCGACGCCGATGTAGACGACGTCGTGGTGGAAGACCGGGGTGGAGATGATGTTGTTCCGGGTGCCCTTGCCGCCGAGTACCCACACCGAGTCCTTGGGGTTCGTGTCGAAGGTCCAGATGAGTTCACCTGTGTCCGGCGCGAAGGAGTAGACGACACCCTCGCCGCCCGGGATGACGATCTGCTCGCGCCCGCCGGCGGCGCCGGCTGCAGGATTGGACCAGGTCCCGTGGAGGATGCTCTCGCCCGGGTGGGCGCTCTCCCACACCAGTTCGCCGGTGTGCTTGTTCAGCGCCACGAAGCTCGGACCGAGCGGAGAGGGGATGTTGATGTGCCCCTCGTCGACGCCCTGGCCTGTGGTCGCGACGACGACGTCGCCGACCACCAGGGGCGAGCCGGCGGCGAGGTTGTGAGGGAAGACGTCGAGTTCGGCGATCGTGTCGTAGATCCAGAGGATGTCGGCGTCCATTTCGTGGCCGTACTGCTCGTCCTGCATGCCATCGTTGCCGTCCGCGAAGCCGTCGACATCGACCGCCACGAACTCCCCCCGGTTGGAGACGTAGTAGGCGACGCCGTCCTCGATGTAGGGGGTCGAGCAGATGCCCTGAAGCGGCCAGTCGTTGACCCGCCCGGCCGGCAGCTTGTCGTGCGTGGCCTGCCAGAGCAGCTCGCCGTCGCTCTCGCGGAAGGCGATGAGAATCCCCTTGTCGCCGGCGATGCCGGGACGGCGTTCGCCCTCGTTGTTCGTGCCGACGAAGACCTTGCCGTCGTAGATGATGGGCCCGGCATAGGTCTGGGAGCCGAGCTTCTGCTTCCACTTGATGTTCTTGCCGGACAGGATGTCCCAGTCCGTCGGGACCCCGGTCTCGGTTGACACCATGTTGCGCGAAGGGGTCAGACCGAACATGGCCGGCGGGTCTTCCGCCAGCGCCGCAGCGGCTCCGGTCGAGATCAGGAACGCTGCTACAACGGTCCCCTTTTTCATGCTCTGCTCCTCGGGTTCAGTGGATACGTCTTGCCCTCTTGGCTGTGCCCATCGGTTGCGCGTCAGGTGCTCAGTTGCTGGTGATCCGAACGTTGTCGTAGGAGACGACGGACGGCGAGTAGCCGAGAAGACCCGGCGAGCCGTTCCGGATCGGGTGCGGATCCTCGGCCGTGATGGTCCACTCGGCCGGTTCCTCCTCGTCGCGCGGCCATACCTTGCCCCGGATCGAGGCCGTGTCGCCGTCTGCTTCGACCTGCAGCTTCATCGTGTACCAGCGGTCCATCTCGAACTCGTAGTCGGCCTTCTGCTCGACCCGTAGCTGGGCCGACCAGGAGCGGATCTGGAGGCGCTGGTGGATGCCCATCATGTCGAGGATGTAGCCGGAGTTGATCAGGCCCGAGTCGGAGCGGCGCCGACCCTTTTGCGAGTTGCGGACATCGGCCTGAATCGTGTAGTTCCCCAAGGAGGGCGGTCCGAGCAGGAGCGGCGAGCGCAGCAGGCCGCGCTCGGCGACCGGCTTGACCAGGATCGTCTGGCCGTCTTCCTCGGCGATGTCGTACCGGCCGCCGCCGATCCAGTAGCCCTGCTTGCCGCCGGAGAAGTCCTCCGTCCAGGGCAGGGGCGGGAAGACACGGATGCGGGCTTCGGCTTCGAGCCCGCCACTGCTTGCCACCAGGGCGCCGGCTTGGAAGCCCGCGTCGTCGGCGAACCGAAGGGTGCTGCCCGTAAGATCCGCCTCGATCCCCTTGAGCGACCAGTCGGCTTCTACCGCGCCCAGCGGCCGGCCGAGGGCGTCGAATGCCAACACCTCGAAGTCGTGGCTCTCGCCGGGGTTGGCCCTGACTTCGGCCGGCACCACGAGCAGGGTCGCCGGCGGCCCTTCGGCTTCGCCCTCATCGCCGCGGCTCGGCAGCGGGGAAGCCGTGACCTCGAACGGCGCGTCCTTGTCGCCCAGGCAGTAGACCCCTTCCTCCGTGGTGAAGTAGATGCGGCCGTAGGCGATGGCAGCCGAGCCGTAGAGCTCGGCGTAGCGGCCGTCCGGCACCTTCAGTTGGTGCCGGGCGAGAATCTCGGCGCTCGTGTCTCCGGGCTGGACGATCGCGAAGTGGCCGTTCGTCTCGCCGGCGTAGATCTTGCCGTCGGCCCATACCGGCGACGCCTTGCCGACCGTGCCGATGCTGAGTTCCCAGAAGACCTCGCCGGTTTCCGTGTCGACCGCGGCGAGGTTGCCGGAGTTGTTCACCACGTAGAGGCGGCCATCGTGGATGGTTGGCGACGGGAACCCGGCCTTGTTCCGGTTCCACCGCCACAGTTCGCCGGTGTTCGTGATGTCGCCGCTCAGCGTGCCGTCGATCGCGAGGACGCGGCCGAGGGTGCCCTCGTCGATGTTCTCCTCACTGTGCGAGATGAAGACCCTGCCTTGGTCGTCGACCACTGGCGAGGAGTTGATTCCCCGTTTCGAGAGGTTGAACCCCCAGACCTTCTTGCCGGTTCGGGCCTGCAGGGCGTAGATGTGCCCATCGGCGTTGCCGGTGATCAGCAGACGCTGGTTGTTGATCACGGTCACGATCGGGATCGATTGCGTGTTCCGGTCGTAGATGGTGCCTCCCGGCGTCGACATCCACTGCACTGCGCCGGTTCGCTTGTCGAAGGCGTAGTAGCGATGCCGGGGGATGCCCTGGTTGCCCCAGCTCCCGTTGTTCATGTTGACGATGATCAGGTCTTCGTCGATCACGGGGGACGCGGTCCTGCCGCCGTAGCCTTCGAAGCGTCCGTGTTCTTCCTTCAGTGACCGGGACCAGACCAGGTTGCCGTCGCGGTCGTGGCAGAGGAAGAGGCCGCTGACGAGCTGGGCGTAGGTGTAGCCGGTCTCGGGGTCGCCGGTGAGCGAGGCCCACCCGACTCGGTTCATCGCGACGGTCGTCAGGTAGAGGTTGTAGCGGTTCTCCCACAGCGGTTCGCCGGTACCGGCGTCGAACGCCGCGATCACTGCCTGCTCGTGGACTCCCGTGCCGGCGCGGCCGTTGACGAACACCCGCCCGCCCATCACGACCGGTGTCGAGCGGGCGATGAAGTCCTGCCGCCAGACCAGGTTCTCGCCCTCCGGGCTCCAGGTGTCGATCAGGCCTGTCTGGGGCGAATAGCCGTTCTGGTAGGGCCCCCGCCAGGAGGTCCACTCCTCGGCCTGCAGCGATGCGGCGGCCAGCGTCAGAAGGGGCAGGAACGAACAGAACTGAATGCGATTCCTCATCTCGGCTCCTTGCCAGGGTCTTGGGAAGCGGACAGCGGCCCGCGCGCGGCGCACATTCTAGGCGGAATTCCCTCAGGAGGCGCGCTTGCGTCCTGCCTTCGCGGTGCGGCGGGCGATGTCGCTACTCGGCTTCCTCGCCTCCTGCGGCCTCCTGCGCCGCGGCCATCTGTTCCTGCCAGTTGGCGGGGTAGATCATCGCCATCAGGGTCGACTGTTCGGACTGATATTGCACCATCACGCCCTTGGGCATCCAGATGGCGTCGCCGGGGCCGAGTTCGTGGGCGTCCTCTCCGGAGAGGATCGTCAGGCTTCCCTCGAGGACGTAGAGGTACTCGTCGAACATCATCGGGCGCTGTGCCTGAGTATCGAAGTTGTCCAGGACCGTGACCGCGCAGTGCAGTATGTCGCTGACCGCGACCACCCCCGGCGCGCTGGCCGGCCCGACATCGGAACCGGTGTAGATGCCCGGTCCGAACTCGACGATCTGACGGTCGGCGGCCGCGACGAAGACGACCGGCTCCGGCTCGCCCTCCATCGACCAGTTCTCGTCCGCGGGCCGCCAGTCGACCGGATAGACGGCGACGAGGTTCGGAGCCATTTCGCCGGCTTCGAGCCTCTTGGCCACAGTGCCCCTGGGGATCCACAGACCGTCACCCGGACCGACCTCGAACACGTCGTCCTCCGTTTCGAGCGTCAGGACTCCACCTTCGAGGCCGTAGATGTACTCGTCGTAGGTGTAGACCCAGTCCTCGAGGAGGTAGTTCTCGTAGCGCGCGATGACGTTGCTCATCGCCGTGGTGCCCGCCACCGTGCCGATCGCGTTGGGATCGCCGACCTCCGTCGCCACCATCAGCGTGGGGTTTCCCGGAGTGAGTTCATGGAACTCGCGACTGTCTCCCCGGATGACGACGATCTCGCCGACTGGCGCCGGCACCTCCCGCACGGCGGGCGCTTCTTCCGGTGCTTCTTCCGCCGCTTCCTCCTCGGCTGGGGCGCAGGCAAGGAAGCCGGCGCCGAGAGCGAGAATGCTCATGGCCGCGATCGGGGTCGTCTTGAGAGAGTTGGTGAACATCGCGATCTCCCCTTTGAACTCAACATCCCCCAACAAATTTAAGAAATCCTAAGGTTCCGGCAGACGCACCGGAAGCGGTTCGGAGCCTTCCTGTGTCTTGGGGGAAGCGTGTCGATCGACCTTGTCTCGGTAACTCAGGAGGCTTCGCTCTACGGTTAGGATGGCTTTTCATAGTACTGAGCGCCCTGCAAGTGGTCAATATGACAAAGAAGCGAATCGTGCTGCGGCGCAGGCGACTGAGCGCCGTGGCTTCGGTGCTTGCGGTCACTTCGTTGCTCGCCTGTCAGCGAGAGCCGGCCCCGGTTCCGGAGCGCACCGCAGTTGCTGACAAGCGTGAAGCGACCGACCGGCCTGGCACAGGTACGGCCTGGACCGAAGCCGTCGGCGACCTGTCCCCCGAGACCTGGAACGTCGTCCTGTTGACGATCGACACGCTGCGCGCCGACCGTCTCGGCTGCTACGGCTACGCAGAAATCGAGACGCCGCAGCTCGACCGGTTCGCGAGCGAGGGCATCGTGTTCGAGAACGCGATGACCACTGTGCCCTTCACTCTCCCCGCGCACAGCTCGATCATGACCGGCGTCTATCCCCCGGTTCATGGCGTTCGCGAGAACGTCGGCTATGCGCTGGACGAGCGGTTGCCGACGCTGGCCGAGGATTTGTCCGCCACGGGCCGCCGCACCGGAGGCTTCATCAGCGCCTTCGTGCTGGACGGGAGGTGGGGAATCGACCGGGGCTTCGACCACTACTACGACGAGTTCAAGGTCCAGGACATGGGCATGTTGAACATGGCGTCCGTTCAGCGCGGGGGGCCGGAGACGATCGGGCAGGCCGAGGCCTGGCTGGATGAGGTGTCGGGCTCGCCTTTCTTCATGTGGCTACACCTGTTCGAGCCGCACGACCCTTACGAGGCGCCCGAGCCCTTCGCGTCGCGCTATCCGAAGCGGCCCTACGACGCCGAGGTGGCCTACACGGACACCCTGATCGGGCGGTTTCGCGAGATCCTCGAAGCCAGGGGATTGCTCGAGAGGACGCTGCTGGTCATCACCGGCGACCACGGAGAGGGGCTGGGGGACCACGGCGAGTACTTCCACGGCTTCTTCGTCTACGACAGCACGGCTCGGGTGCCGCTGATCGTGCGGTTGCCGGAGGCTCGGCTCGGCGGCCGCCGGGTGGAGGCGGCGGTGAGTCATGTCGATCTCCGGCCCACGATTCTCGACGCGCTCGGTGTCGAGGCGCCCGCCCCGCCTCCGCAGCAGGGCGGCCGCAGCCTGCTTCCGCTCCTGCTCGGCATGGAGGACGGCGAACGCTTCGCCTACATCGAGTCCTACTACTCGCTCTACCACTACGGCTGGGCGCCCCTTCGCGCCATCCACGCCGGCGAACTCAAGTTCATCGACACGCCGCAACCCGAGCTCTATCGCCTGGCCGACGATCCGGGGGAGACGGAGAACGTCGTTCGCGGCACGCGCGCCGAGGCGCGGGAACTTCGGAACCGTCTGTTGGGAATGATCCGCGACTTCGAGGGCTCCGGGCCGGGCGAGAGCGCGCGGCCCGACCTCGACCAGGAGACTCTCGCCCAACTCCAGGCACTCGGATACCTCGCCGGCAGTGGCAGCCGCACGGAAGCGCCCGAAGACCTCTCGAGTCTCGCCGACCCGAAGGGCAAGATCGAGGTCCACCGGGCGATCATGCTGGCGCAGAGCGACATCGGACAGGGGGAGACGGCGGCCGCCCGTGAGCGGCTGCTGGAGGCCATCGAGCTGGATCCCGGTGTCGTCGACGCCCAGCAGATGCTCGGCAACCTGCACCAGCGCGATGGCGACTACGAGGCCGCGATCGGCTACTTTCAGAACGCCCTGGCCCGCAACCCGGACCATCAGGCGTCCCTGATGGGCCTGGCCGATTCCTATCTCTGGCTCGGCCGGCCGGAGGACGCCCTGGTCGGTTTCGAGCGACTCCGCGGGCTCGCGCCTCACGACAGCAAGGCGGCGATCGCTTCTACCGAGATCCTGGTCAATCTGGGGCGTCGGGCCGAGGCCCTGGAAGTCGCCGAATCGGCTGCCCGGTACGAGCACGCTCCGGCGCTGGTTCACAACCAGCACGGCGAGTTGCTCGCACTCGCCGGACGGGTCGGCGAGGCGGAGGGAGCCTTCGAACTGGCCATCGAGGTGAACGACCGTCCGGTGCAGCCGCACTTCAACCTGGCCGTGCTCTACGAGGAGCGCGGCGAAACGGCGAGGGCGATCGAGCGCTACAAGGAAGCGCTGGCCCGGATGCCGTGGCACTACAGGACGCTGTTCAATCTCGGCCGGTTGCTGGGCCTTGAGGGAGACGTCGTGGAGCAGGAGGAGCTCTGGCTGGCTTCGGTGAACGCGAACCCGGAGTTCATCGAGGGGCACTACCTGCTGGCGAAGCTGCTGATGGATCAGGGCGGCGATCTGCAGTGGGCGGAGGAGTTGGTGCGCGCGGGTCTCGAGCAGGACGAGACGCACCAGGCGGGCGCTCTCGGCTACTTCGTCCTGGCCGACATCCTCAGTCGCCTCGGCCGCACCGGGGAAGCGATGGAGGCGCTGCGCTCCGGCCGGGATATCCAGGCGCGGCGCTAGCTTCTAGCGCTGGAACAGATAGCTGGCCTTGAGGATCAGTTGCCGTCCCTGTGTATGCCGCTCCCGAAGCGACGGCGCCGTCCAGTTCTCGTTGTAGACCAGGAAGATGTCGGCGCCGGGCCGGTAGATCCAGTGGAAGCGGATGTTGACGCCGAGATCCTCGGCGGTGTCGTTGTACTGGGCGATCATGTTGAGTCGCAGATCGGGCGTGAACGAGAGGTCGACGCCCTGGCTCCAGAGGTTGATCTCGAACGCGCCCTGCGGCAGCTCGACATCGTGGTGCGACCAGGTGGTTGAGGCGCGAACGAGGCGTGACAGGCGAAGACTGAGCTGCTGGCGCATCGAGACCCAGTCGCCGTCGTAGAACTCGCCCCAGAAGTTGAAACTCCGCAGGGACACCGATCTGGATAGGTCGGTGAGCATCAGCAGTTCCCAACTGTCGAACTCGAACAGGCCCGGCGGGATCACGACGCCGGGGAAGATCTCGAACGGCGCGAACAGTCGCTCCTTGGTGCTGGCGGCTCCGAACTCGAGGAAGTCGTTCGTCTTGAAGACCATGCCGATGGGATACACGATGGTCTCCTCGGTCTCCAGGCGTCCGTCGCTCGAGCGCTCGAAACGGCGGTGCGCGCCCTCGGCGTACCAGGAGCGGATGCCGGCCCGCTCGATCCGCGGCTGCCAGATGAAGCGCGGGTTGAAGAGGCGGAAGTTCTCGCGCAGCAGGAACCCGACGCCCGGATCGAAGTTCTGCTGCGATTCGATGAAGTCGAGCGACGTCGTCAGCGTGGAGCCCTGGTAGCCGACGCCTGCGCCGAAGGAGGCATCGTCGCCTTCGACACCCGGGCGCTCGCTGCGGCTCCAGTAGCCGTTGAGTTGAAGTAGCTGGGTGGGCTTGAGTTCGATGTCGAAGCCGTAGAGGTTCTCCGCCCCTCGTGCGGCGGGATCGCGCTGCGTGAAGATCGCGCCGACGCTGGAGCGCTGGCCGATGTTCCGCTTCACGCGGGCGACGGAGAAAGCGGTCTCCGGCACGCCGCGGTCTCCTACTTGAGCCTCTCCCGTGCCGACGCCGAGGACGCCGACGTTCCATTCGCCGAGCCGGCCGGTCAGGCGAGCCCCCAGGTCCATCGGCACCGTCTCGCCGCCGTCGAGGCCGATACGGCGCGAGAAGAAGGCCTTCATCAGGGCGGGCAGCCACGGCACTCTCTGGGGAGGGCCGAACTCGAAGATGCCGGCGTTCTCGAGAAAGAAGTCCCGCTTCTCGGGAAAGAAGAGGGAGAAGCGAGTCAGGTTCACCTGCAGGTCGTCGACCTCGACCTCGGCGAAGTCCGTGTTGTAGGTCAGATCGAGCGCGACCGACTTGCTCAGTCCCCACTTGACGTCGAGTCCGCCGTCGAGGTCGTTCGCCGAGGTACGGGTCGGAGGCGCTTCGGAGGCGGAACCGATCACGTACGGCTTGATGTCCAGGCTGCGCGAGCGCCGGAGCCCGGCGAGCCCCGTCAGCCTGCCGGCCAGGGAAACGCGGTAAGCCGCGTAGTGGGATACGCCGGACGTGGTGATCGGCAGGGTGGAACGCGGCAGGTAGGCCCAGTTCACCTCCTCGCTCTTGCGCCGGATGAGCCGCTGGACATGGAGCCCCCAGCGGTCGAGCGCCGGATCGAAGCGCAGGGTTGCGAAGGGAATCGCGATCTCCGCCGTCCAGCCGTCCGTCGTTCGCCGTGCCCTGACGGTCCACACGCCGTCCCACTCCGTGTTCACGTCACGCCCCTCGTCGGTGATCAGCGCATCGTGACGGGCGCCGTTCGGGTTCGTGGCAAAGGCGAAGGCGTTCCTGCCGTCGAGAAAGGTGTCGAAGACCACAACGAAGGAGTCGTCGGAGGCGAGCTCCGCGTCGCGCTCCATCTCCTTGGCGATGATCCTCTCGGGCTCCCGGTCGAACGCCCGCAGCGCCACGTAGAGCGTCGACGGGGTGTAGGCGATGGAGAACTCCGTGCGCTCGGAAGCGGGCGCTCCTTCTCGCGGTTCGCGTTGGCGAAATCCGTTGCCGACCTGAGCTTGCTGCCAGGCGGGCTCGTCGAGCAGGCCGTCGACCGCGATCGGCTCGTCGATGGCGAGCGCCGTGATCGAGGGGCGTTCGGCGAGATCGGAGTCGTCCTGAGCTACGGCCGGCAGGCAGAGCGTGAGCGCGATGAGGACGGCAGCCAGCCGGCCGGAGATCCTAGCGGAGCGATCGGTTCTGGCGCGGGTATGGACCGCAGAAGGGGCCGTGAACACGGGAGAATCGTCTAGGGCGCGGAAACGACAGTACTTTCCGAGACTATTCGAGTCCAAAGGGGGTGGCGTGGCGGCGGCTTCGCGAGCGTGCGCGTTCGGAAGCTCTAAGGTTTTCTAAGGTTTCTTTCTGGCACGAAGGTCGCTGGTTCCAGTACGCTGCCCCCGAAAGTTTGCGAAAACCAGAGCCGGAGGTGGCCATGTCGAAGATGCAACCGTTGGTGTCGGTTTCCCTTCTCCTTCTGTTCGTTGCCGCGCCGGCTCTGGCCCAGAACGTCGGCACGGTCCGCGGCGAGGTGCGCGACGCGAACGGCGACGCACTGCCGGGTGTCCTGATCGAAGTCGACGGGCCGCTGGTGCGCGGCGACCGCTCGACGACGACGGGCGTCAACGGCGAGTTCCTCGTCACGGCGCTGCTCCCGGGCACGGTCTCGGTCACCGGGACGCTCGACGGCTTCGAGGACGAGACGGTGGAGGACGTCCGCATCTCGATTTCCCAGACAAGCACCGTGCACATGGTCCTCCAGCTCGCCGCGACGTCGGAGGAGATCACGGTGACCTCGGAGCGGCCGATCCTCGACGTGACGAGCAACGTGATCAGCACCCACCTCACCGAAGACTTCATCGACGACCTGCCGACCAAGCGGAGCTTCCAGGACTACGCCGCCATGGCCAAGGGGGTGACCCTCCAGGGCCGCGACCAGACCTACGGCGACTGGAGGTACTCGGTCTACGGCAGCGGCGGCGTGTCGAACTCGTGGAACATGGACGGCCTCAACTCCTCGTTGCACGACTACGGCGGCGTGTGGTTCTGGATCAACCCGGACACGATCTCGGAGGTCCAGGTGCTCGGCGTCGGCGCCCCGGCGGAGTACGGAGGCATGTCCGGCGGTGCGATCAACATCGTCACGAAGTCCGGGACGAACGAGTTCGATGGCCGCCTGAACTACTACGGCCAGTTCGACGGGCTGACCGCGGAAGGCCCGAAGGTGGCTGGATTGACGGGCGAGGAAACCGGCTTCTACCGGGACAAGTTCAACAACTACACCCTGGCGCTCGGCGGCGCGCTGGTCCAGGACGAGCTGTGGTACTTCCTGTCGCTGGAGTACAAGGAGGACGCGCTCGGGGAGCCGGGCTCGATTCGGGAGTTCGTGCGGCCGGACCTCTGGGAGCGCTCCGCCCTGAAGCTCGACTGGACCTTCAACCCGTCGAACACGCTGACGCTCAGCGCCCAGTACGAGGACTACGACTGGCAGGCGTCCTCGGATCCGTTCCTCTCCCAGGACGCGCAGGCGCACGAGTTCGGCATCCGGCCATCCTTCCGCCTCGGGTGGCAGTCCGTGTTCTCGAACCGGACGTTCTTCGAGGTGAACGTCGCCGACTTCGACAACTACGACCGGGTGGCCTCGGTCACCGGCAGCACGGAGCCGCCCTTCGTGGACTACACGCAGCCGGTGCCCACGACCGTCGGCGGACCGAGGTATCCGTACGACTACGGGCCCGGGATGATCCGCACCAGCGCCAAGCTGACCCACTTCGCGGACGACCTCGCGGGTAGTCATGAGTTCAAGTTCGGCGTCCAGTTTACCGACGCGACCACGAAGACGCCGCAGCTCTACCCAGGCCCGGGCGGTCTCTACTACGCGAAGTTCGCCGAGAGCTTCTACTGGCGCTACACCCGGCAGCAGCACTACTACGGCAGCGACTCGACCTCTCTCGGGCTCTTCGTGGACGACTCGTGGAACCTTGGCGGCAAGACGACCCTGAACCTCGGCGTGCGCTACGACCACGACAACGGAGGCATCCCGCCCTACGAGGTGCTGCTGTCCCACGGGGGCGGCAAGGGGAATGCCGTCTTCAGCGGTGACTTCTACCCCGCCTACGACGATCTCGTCGACTGGAAGAACATCTCGCCGCGGCTGGGGATCGCCCACCAGGTCGGCGAAGGCGAGCGGCAGGGTGTGCTGCGCGTCTCCTACGGCAAGTACTTCGAGGCGAACAACACGGCCATGTGGAACGGTCCTCACCCCGACCGGCCGCCCTCGATGTACGCCTTCAGCTACTACCGGAACGGCCCCTGGTACGTCTACCGGACGGTCGCCGACGAGAATCTCATTCAGCCGGACCCGAACATGCAGGCGCCCGAGTACGACCAGTACGCCCTCGGCTACGAGCAGCAGCTCAGCGAGACGCTGACCCTCGGCGCCGAGCTCGTCGTCAAGCGCGGCACGAACCTGATCGGCTGGCACATCCTCGACGACGGCGTCTACGAGGAAGTGCCGTTCGAGAATCCGGAGACCGGTGAAACGATGACGCTCTTCGGCATCGTCGAGGAGCCGACCCGGCGCAAGGGGAACAGCCCGGGGCCGGGCGCGAACGCGCCCCCCGGTGCGAGGTACCACCAGGACTACGAGGCCATCTTCGTGAGCCTGACCAAGCGGAAGGTCGGCCGGTGGGGGATGAACGCATCGCTCGGCTGGTCGAACTCGGAGGGATTCACGGCACGGAACCTCGACCAGCGCCAGGCGGAACCGTTCTTCTCGTCCCAGTCGGGCGTGGATCCGAACCACCACATCAACGCTGAAGGGCTGTTGCAGGGAGACCGAACCTGGGTGTTCGCGGGCCAGGTCCAGGTCGACCTGCCCTGGAAGCTGCGCGGAGCAGCGGTGCTGAAGGTTCAGGATGGCCGGCCCTACGGACTCTTCCAGAGGGTCCAACTGCCTCAGGGCCAGATCGATGTCGCCCTGACCCCGCGTGAGGACCAGCGGAGAATGCCGGGCAGCGCGACGCTCGACCTGGGCATCGGGCGCAACTTCTCGCTCGGTGGCGACGTCTCGTTCGGCGTCGACCTGCAGGTCCTGAACGCCCTGAACGAAGACGCCTGGGACTGGTGGCAGGCCACTGCGTTCAGGGACGGTAATCTGGTGCCTTCCCTCTACCAGTATCCGCGCCGGTTGATGCTGCGGCTCAGCTTCGATTTCTGAGGCTGAGGCCGTTCGGTCCCGGCCTGACCACTGACCTCGACCAGAGGAGATCACCGTGATGCGGAAAGCGACAGTCGTTCGGTCCAACGGGGCGCTGAAGCTCCTTCTCTGCCTGGCTCTGTTGGCGGCTGCGTGGTCGTCGCCGACCCTTGCCGCTGAAGGTGACTGGTCCCAGTGGCGGGGCCCGGCCAGGGACGGGTACGCGCCCGTGGCCGGCAACGAGAGTCTGGCCGCGGCGCTTCACGGCCCGCTGCCGGCGTCCCTGCACCAGGTCTGGAAGATCGAGGTCGGCCTCGGGCAGTCGGCGCCCATCCTCCACCAGGGCAAGCTCTACATTCACGTCCGGCAGGGCGAGGAGGAGGTCGTCCTTGCGCTCGACCCGGAAACGGGCGATGAGATCTGGCGCTACGCCTATCCGGTCGCCTACGTGCCGGTGAACCACGCCTGGGCCTGGGGGCCTGGCCCGAAATCGACGCTGACCGCGGTCGGGGACACGCTCTACACCTTCGGCGTCACGGAGCGGTTGCACGCCATCGACGCGGAGCAGGGCGACGTGCTCTGGGACAAGAGCTACGACGACATCTACGCGCAGCCCTATCCCGAGTGCGGCACCAGCGCCTCGCCGCTGGTCGAGGGCGACCTGGTCATCGTCCCGATCGGCCAGACCTGGCCAGATCCGTCGATCGAGAGCCTGGGCGAGATCGTGGCCTACAACCGGCACACCGGCGAGGAGGTATGGCGCACCGAGTACCTGCCGCCGGGCTACGCATCGCCGATGGCGTTCACGCTCGACGGGGTCCGGCAGCTCGTCACCTCGACCCAGAATCATGTGGTCGGGATTCGCATCAGCGACGGCACGACGCTGTGGAAGAAGGAACTGCGGATCTTCATGGAACAGAACATCCCGACGCCGCTCCTGTACGAAGACAACATCCTGATCGGCGGCTACCACTGGGGGAACGCGCTGCTCGATCCGGAGCCCACGGAAGGCGACGGACTCTGGGACGTGAACAGCGTCTGGACCACGAAGCGGCACGAGCTCTACATGGACTCGCCCGTGCTGGTCGGCGACCACGCCTACTTCCGTTCGCACAAGAGGCTCGGGACCCTGGTCTGCGTCGACATGCGGACCGGCCAGCAGTGCTGGCAGGGCCCGCCCCAGGTGGCGCGGTACGCGGCCTTCGTCGTCGTCGGCGAGGACCGTCTCCTGGTACTCACGGACAACGGCGAGATCAAGGTGGTGGCCGCCGATCCCTCCGAGTACCGGGAACTCGCTTCCTGGGACGTCGCCGACACTCCGGTGTTCACCCACCTGACGGTCGCCGGGTCGCGGATGTACGTCAAGGACGAGGCGCACCTCGCCGTGTTCGAGATCGCGGCCGAGCAGGTGACGGACGCCGGGGAGGGCCCGGCCGGCGACGTGGTCGCGGACTGGACGCCGACGGCGGAAGACGAGGCCGCGGTGCTGGAGGTGGTCAACAAGGTGCTCGACACGCAGAGGGACGCGAGGACGTGGGAGCAGGTCGAGGAGCACCTGAGCTACTGGTCCGAGGACTTCAGCGACTACTCCGGCCAGACGAAGGCCGACTGGGTCGCGATGTACCGGAACATCTTCAACGCGGCCGGCGTGATCGGACCTCCGACGGGCTACGACAAGCAGTCGATGTACCTGGAGGGCTGGGTCGGCGATACGGCGGTCGTCCGCGGCGTCTTCATCGACTTCCGGCCGCGTCGCCAGGCGATCATGGAGCAGTTCTACACCGTCAGGAAGTACGACGACCGCTGGCTGGTCACCGGCACGGACAACCGGCCCATCTGGGAACGATGGGCCGAGGACGGGGAGTACAAGAGCACCGCCTTCGGCGAGGAGACGGAGGACCAGTAGGGATCAGGCTCCGGGTGCAGCGGTTGCGCTGCGAGTGCCTCCCAGGCTGGTAGGCTGAGGCGGCTCTGTCCAGGAGCCTGTTCCGCCTGCACCGAGGTCCAACGCCATGTCGATTTCTCCCGAGCTCCAGTCCCGCATCCAGGGCATCGTGGATTCCGCTCCGACCGTCCTGTTCATGAAGGGCAACCCGGCCACTCCCCAGTGCGGTTTCTCGGCCCAGGTGGTTCAGGTGCTGAACCGGCTGCTTCCGGAGTACCAGACCTTCGACGTGCTCTCGGACTCCGACGTCCGCGAGGGGGTCAAGGAGTTCTCCGACTGGCCGACGATCCCCCAGCTCTACGTCGGAGGCGAGTTCCTGGGCGGCTGCGACATCGTCAAGGAGATGTACGACAGCGGCGAGCTCCACGAGGCGTTGGGCATGGAACGCGCGGAGTTGTCCGCCGGCGAGGTCGAGATATCGATCAGCGCCGAAGCCGAGCAGATTCTCCGCAACGCCCAGCAGCAACAGCAGGCGGAGCTCCACTTCGGTATCGACGCGAAGTTTCAGCCCTTCCTCGGCTTCGGGCCGGCGGCTGGCGGCGAACTCCGGGTGCCGGTCGGCGGTCTGTTCTTCCTGCTCGACCGGGACTCGGCGGCTCGTGCCAGGGGCGCCTCGATCACGGTGGTCGACACCGAGCACGGCCAGCGCCTCGACGTCGACATTCCGGCCTCCCGCGCCGGCGGCTGATAGCCCGCGTTGCCGCGGAGGCCGCCTGTGGTGGAGATAGTCGATCAACCGACGACCCACGAGACGGCCGAGCGCATGCGGGAGGCGGTGGCCGAGGCGCTGCCGGGCGCCCGAATCGAGGTCACGGGCGAGGGGAACCACTTCAGCCTGCGCGTTGAATCCGCCGCCTTCGCCGGCCGGAACCGGTTGGCGCGTCAGCGGCTCGTGCTGCGCGCCATCGCCCACCTGATGAAGGGCGAAGCCGCACCCGTCCATGCGATCGACCGGCTGGAGACGGTGCTGCCTTCAGCGGGGTGAGCGGGGAAGCGACGAAACCGGGAAAGCGAGGCCGCGACATGGGCGAGGGCACCCGCAACGGGACGAGCAGTCGGCGCGACTGCATCAGGACGATTGCCGCTGCCGGCGGGGCTGCCGCCCTGGCAAGTTGCGCTCCGAACACGCGCGCCGCTTCCGACACAGGCGACCAGGAGGCGGCGACCCTCGAAGCGGTGCACTTCCCCGAGGGCTACCCGCCGTACCCGTCGGCCGAAGCCACCGAGGGCGCCTTCGCGGTGCACGTATCCCCCGGCAATGTCGGCGTCATGAAGGCGTTCGGCACCGAGCTTCACTTCGGCCAGCGCGAGGGCGCCCGCGTGCAGGACGCGTTCACGAAGAAGTGGTACTGGGACTGCCACCGCAACGGTACGCTTTACAACCTCGGCCATCGCAACCCCGACATCATCGCCGCGGTCAAGGAAGCGCTGCACCAGCTCGAGATCGGGAACCTGCTGCTCGTTTCGGGCTACAAGGCGAAGGCCGCCGAGAAACTCGTCGAGAGCACTGGCGGCGCCCTGACCGGCGTCACCTACACGGCCAGCGGCGCGGAAGCCACGGAGGTCGCGATCCGCGCCACCCGGGGCATGACCAGGAGGACGAAGCTCGTTTCCATCGAGGCCTCCTACCACGGCCACACCTGCTTCGCCCTGGCTGCCGGTGACAACCCGGACAACCACGAGCGCTACCTCCTCGACTTCGACGACTTCGTCATCGTGCCGTACAACGACCTGGACGCCATGGCCGCCGCGGTCGACGACGAGACGGCCGCGGTGCTGATCGAGTCGTCCCCGGCGCAGTCGGGTTTCCCGATTCCCGATTCCGGCTACTTCCAGGCCGTGAGCGACCTCTGCCGGGAGAACGGAGCGAAACTGATCATCGACGAGGTCCAGACCGGCCTGGGTGCGACCGGGAAGTTCTGGTTCTGGCAGCATCACGGCATCGTCCCGGACATCGTGACCACCGCCAAGGGTCTCGGCGGCGGCATCCTCGCCAATGCCGCCGTCCTGCTCGCTCCCGAGATCAAGGCGTGGTTCTTCGACACGGCGATACCGCACTCCTCGACCTTCGGCGGCAACGAGCTCGGCTGCGTTGCGACCGCCAAGGTCTGCGACCTGACGATGGCGTCCGGCTTTCTGGAGCACGTGAACGCGCTCGCCGGGCAGTTCGCCGAGGGGTTGCGGGGCGGTCCCTACCGGGTCAACCAGCACGGGCTGTGCATGGGCATCCTCTCCGAGGAGATGGGCAAGATGGAGATGACGGCCCGGCTGTTCGAGGCCGGCATCTTCACCGTGCCCGCCTGGTACACGGACGGCGGCGTGGAGTTCCGGCCGATCCTGACGCTCACCGAGAACGAGGCGGACGAGATCATCGGCATCTTCCGCGACACCGTCGGCTAGGCGCCGTGCGGAGCGACTCCTGCATTAGCTGAGTCATGACTCAGTGTGGTAGGGTCCGACCAGCAACCGCAACCAGATTCCTGGGAGGAAGCCTGTGATGTCACGCCGTTCCCGCTTCTGCGCTCTCGCCGCCGTGCTGCTCGTTGCCGCGGCCCCGGTTCTTGCCGCCGGCCCCAACGAAACCGCCAGCCCGGACACGATCACGTTCCACGAGGACGTCGAGCCGATCCTGCAGCGCTCCTGCCAGGGCTGCCACCGGCCCGAGGGCGTCGCCTACGGCGGCATGAAGGCTCCGATGGCCCTGACGACGTACGAAGAGACGCGTCCGTGGGCGCGGAGCATCGCGCGGCAGGTCGAGGCGAAGGACATGCCGCCCTGGTTCGCGAGCGACCACACCCAGGGACAGTTCACGAACGAGCGGGTCCTGACCGCGGAAGAGATCGACACGATCGTCGGCTGGGCCAAAACCGGCGCCCGCCGCGGCGATCCGGCGAACGCCCCGGAGGCGATCGAGTGGCCGACGGGCTGGCTGATCGGCGAGCCCGACCTGGTGCTCGACCTGGCCGAGCCGTTCTGGGTCGACGACGACGTCAAGGACCTGAACATCAGCCTGAAGGCGGTCATGATTACCGAGGAAATGCTGCCCGAGCCTCGCTGGATCCAGGCGATCGAGTTCCGCCCCGGCAGCGATGTCGTCCACCACGTGGTCGGTTCACGGGTCGCCACCGAGACCGAGACCCCGGGCGCTTCCGGACTCCTCGGAGGCATCGCCCCCGGCACCGAGCCGTTCTACCTTCCCGAAGGCGCGGGCCGGCTGCTCGTGCCGGGCACGCAGCTCTACTTCTCGATGCACTACAACAAGGAGCCGGGCGAGGGCACCGGCGTCTGGGACCGCTCCCAGATGGCGTTCAAGTTCCATCCCAGGGACGCGAAGATCGACCGCGTCGCCCAGTGGGAAGGCGTCGGCAACAGCGACTTCGAGATCCCGCCGGGCCATGAGAACTGGATCATCGGCGCCTCCAAGGTCTTCGAGTACCCGACGACGATCTACGGTTACCTGCCGCACTCCCACCTGCGTGGTCTGGATGCCAGGTACACGGCGTACTACCCCGACGGCACCGAGGAGGTTCTCCTCGACGTGCCGGCGTACGACTGGAACTGGCAGACGAACTACATCTACAAGGAGCCGAGGGACCTTCCGGCCGGCACCCGCATCGACGTGCTGATGACCTACGTCAACACCGAGGAGCGGAACGAGCAGACGGTGCTCGAGCTCGACACGACCCGCGCCATCCAGTTCGGCGGCCCGACCACCGACGAGATGATGATCGGCTTCATCGACTACTCGGAGGACACGGGCGGCGACCTCGTCACCGAGGTCGAGGAGGCGACGGCGGCCGCGACGCCCGCTGCCGGCGGCGGCGAGTAACGGCTCCGTCACAGCGATCCCCTGAACATGCGGCGCGTCCATTCGGTTGGGCGCGCCGTTGTTCTTTGTGAGGCCGCTTCTCTCTGGGAGAATGGCGCGGTCGGACAATGACGATTGAGGCACTCTACGGCGCCGTCGATCTCGGCGGTTCCCACGTCGGGCTGGCCCTGGGCGTTGTGGATACCGCGGCCGGCGAGTTTCGCCTCGTCGCTCGCCGGGACCTCGAAGGCGGCGGCTATGACGGCTGGCAGCCCGTCCTCGACCGGATCGCCGAGGGCCTTCTCGAGCTGACGAGGGAAGTCGGAGAGCCGCCGGCCGCCATCGGCGTCGGCTGCCCCGGATGGGTCGACCTTGAGGCCGGCGTCACCCGGTTCCTGCCCAACCTGCCGGGTCAGTGGAGGGACGTGCCGGTCACCCGCCTGCTCGGCGAGCGGCTTGAGGCGCCGGTTCACCTGCTGAACGACGTCCGCGCGGCGACCCTGGGCGAGTTCACGTTCGGCGCCGGCCGAGGCACATCGACGATGGCGCTGTTCGCCCTGGGCACCGGCATCGGCGGCGGCGTGGTGATCGACGGCAGGCTGCGTCTGGGGCCGCTCGGCTCGGCCGGCGAACTCGGTCACCAGATCGTCGACCCGACAGGTCCCCTCTGCGGCTGCGGCAACCGGGGCTGCCTGGAGGCGGTGGCGAGCGGCCCGGCGATCGCCGCCGCCGGCGTCCGGCTGCTGCGCTCGGGTCAGGCGCCGGCGCTGTTCGGTCTCACCGCCGGCGATGCCGGACAAGTGACGGCCGAGACGATGGGCGAGGCGGCAAGGGCCGGCGACGAGGCGGTGACGAAGGAGCTGGAGCGGATCGCCAGTCTCGTCGGCATCGCCGCCGCAAACGTCGTGGTCACCCTGCACCCTGAGCTCATCGTGCTCGGCGGCGGCGTCGCCGGCCTCGGCGACGTGCTCTTCGACGGCGTCAGGCGGACGATCGCCGACCGCGTTCGCGTGTTTCCGACCGACGGCGTGCGGGTCGAGCCTGCGGCTCTGGGCACGGATGCCGGGCTGGCCGGCGTGCTGGCCTGGGCGGCGTCACGCTGCGGGTCGGCTCTCGGCCGGGACCGGGATCACCGTTGACGCACCGTGCCGGCGTCGCCGACGGAGCAGGAGTTCAGTGAGGAACAGAAGAGTCGCGGCGACCACGAGGACGGACCAGAGATCGAAGCGGCGCACGGCGGTGTCGGCGCCGGGCGCGGTGATGGCGCCGACGGCGCCGGCGACCGTCTCGTGGAAGAGGCCGTCCGTCGCGGCGGCGAGTTCGGCGAGGGCCGCGATGTCGGGAGCGCCGGGGCGGACTTCGTCGCGGGCGGGGTAGAAGATCGTCCTTCCCGGGCCGATCGTCGCCGCCGAGCCGGCCGGGCCGGTGTGGACCTCGACGCGATAGGGCTCGAGGCTGGGCGCGAGCAGCGTGCCCTCCCCGGACACGAGACGATAGAGACCGGGGCCGGTGCGCTGCAGCGGCGCCTCGATCCGGCGGTCGCCGCGCAGGACGACGAGGCGGGGCGAAAGGTCGCTGCCGAAGCGGCCGTCCTCCTCGACGACGCTGAGTGCCGCTTCGAGCAGCCCGTCGCGGCGGTCGAGATGCAACTCCCACTCGGCGCCGGCGCGCCGGTCGGCGGCGTCGCGGACCACCTGGGCGACGAGCCGGCCCAGGTCCGGCCAGCGTAGCCAGCCGCTGGCCCAGCGCGGTTCGAGATCGGACGTGAACATCCAGGTCTTGCCCAGGCCGACGTAGCGGCTGGCCAGGATCGGATCCGACTCACCGGCGCCGAGAATGACCTCGGCGCTGTCCTTGGCGACCGCGGCGATCCGGCCGTAGAGCTCGGGCGCCGTGGCGACGTCGACTCCGGTCAGGGCGTCCGACTGGCCGCGCAGTTCGACCAGGATCGTCTCTTCGCGGGCCGAGTCGGGGAGCTGGTTCATCGTCTCGTCGATCAGGATGTTCTGGACCGAACTCGGATCCTCGATCGTGTAGGCGTTGCCGTCGCCCCAGTCGGCGATGTCGGCGAGCAGTTCCCGGTCGGACTCGACGCCGATGGCGACCGTCGAGACAGTGATCTCCTCCTGTCTCATCCGCAGCACGAGCTGTTCGTACTCGTCGGGGTAGGTCCGCCCGTCGGAGACCAGGATGACGTGCTTGACCTCGGACTCGACTGCGGAGAGCTGCTCCAGGCAGGCCTCCAGGGCCGGGTAGAAGTTGGTCTGGGCGCTGGCCTCGATGCGGTCGACTCTCTGGCTCAGCCGCTCCTGGTCGCGCACGAACTGCAGGCCGACGATGTCGTGGGTGTGCCAGTCGAAGGCGACGAGGCCGAAGCGGTGCTGCTCGTTCAGCATGCCGAGCGCGGCCTTGGCGGCCTCCTTGGCCAGGTCCATCTTCGGGCCCTTCATGCTGTACGACTTGTCGAGGGCGATCATCAGCGCGACCTCGCTGCGCTCCTCCTCGATCTCGAAGTCGAGCGGCAGAACGCGCTCTAGGGGCGAGTTGCGGTAGCCCTCCTCGCCGAACGTCTCCTCGCCGGCGACGAAGAGGAGCCCACCGCCCTCTTCCGAGACCCACTCGCCCAGCGCCCGCTGAGTCGGTTCCGGCAGGCTCGCTGCGGCGACGTTGCTGAGCACGACCGCGTCGTAGCTGCGGAGCGACGAAGGCGAGAGAGCAGTCCGGCTCGGGGTGGACCGGGTCACGCGCAGTCCCCGCGTCTGGAGGAGTTGCTGCAGGTCGGCCGAATGGTCGGGGGGCGCGAGCAGCAGGACGCGGTGCGGGGGCTCGACCCGCAGGTTGCCGCGCCACAGCGCCCCCTGCGATGCGGCGGCGCCCTCGCCCGCGCCGAGGATCGCCTCGAACGTTTGCATCCCGGGTTGGTCGAAGGTCCACTCCAGTTCGACGGTGTTGACACCCGGCGAGAGCACGACGCTGTGACGCTCCTCGGCGCCTCCGCCGCGCAGGGTCAGGGGAGCTTCCGGCAGGGAGGAACGGCTGCCGATGCGGAGCACCCAGCGGTGAGGCTCGCCGGCGTGGAGGAGGCGGTCGCTTTCGTCGAGTTGGATCGACTCGATCCAGACGGGCGGTGCCGTGCGGCCGAGGGCCGCGGTGTCGACGCGGAGGTCCGGGTACTCGGCCGCGACCCGGGCGCCGGCGCCCTCGAGGCGCTGCCCGTCGGAGAGGAGCAGTACGCGGCGGACGCGATCGGGACGCAGCGCCGCGGCGGCCTGACGGAGGGCCGCGTCCGGCCGGGTGTTCCCGCGGTCGAGAGCGGCGGCGCCGGCCGAGGCGGTGCTGGAGTCGGCCACTTCGAGTTGTCTGAGGTCCGTCGCACCGGCGACGCTGGCGGCACGGTCGGCGTAGGCGAACAGGCGCACCGGACCGTCTGGATCGAGGCCGCCGTCGATCGCCTCGAGAGCCCGGTTCAGGCTCGCCGCTTCGATACTGGCGGAGACGTCGACGAGAACGGCCACGTCGAGTTCACGCGTCCGCCAGGTCGCGACCGGCTCCGCCAGCGCCAGCACGACGGCCATCAACAACGATCCGCGCACCCACAGCAGTCGCCGTCGCTGCCGGTCCGGGTGGTCGCTGCGTTGCGACCAGAGCAACAGTGCTACCGGCAGAGCGGCCAGCAGCCAGAGCGGTTCGTGCAGGGCGATCGGCATCACAGGGTCAGGCCGCGGAAGAAGGTGATGGCCTCGAACGAGGCGAACAGGAGGCCGGCGAGGGCGAGGGTGCGCCACGACCAGGGGCGGCGGTTGGGGCGGTCGAGGTCGGAGAGGCGGTCGCTTGGAACTGGCTCGAGGTTCGAGTCGTTGATGCGAGTGGCCCAATCCGCTTGGAGATTGATCGTGTTCTGGAGGCCGGTGCCGGTTATGAGATCGCTTGGGCCGGGGGTTTCGGTGAGCCAGGTGGCGACGTTCTGGAACAGGGCGGCGAGGTCGGGGCGCTGGGCCAGGGAGGAGTGATCGAGGTCGAAGGCGATGGTGAGGGAGCGGGGGCCGCTGCCGGGCGCGGGATCGCAGGCGGCGATGGCGGTGCGGTCTCCGGCTGAGGCAAGGGCGGTGCAGCGGGGATCGAGTTCGCGGGCGGCGAGGACGACCGGCAGGTCGAGGAGGGAGACGCCTGCCAGGAGGGGGTGGCCGGCCTCGACGCGGTCGATCCTGCGTGGTGAAAGGGGCGCTTCGGCGGCGGGGGAGAGACCGGCCGCCACGGCCGCCTGCGGCGGATCGAGGTAGAGGGCTGGCATCGCCGGAGGGATCGCCGGCGCG